>NZ_NUYF01000021.1:0-31343 GCF_002566505.1 Bacillus sp. AFS077874 | reverse complement strand
GGGCACACATAAAAAAATCGGCTAAACAGCCGATCATGTTGTGTAACTAATGCATGCTTTAGTTGAATAACTAATTTAAGAATTCGCCATTACCCGAACACTTTCACAAAGATGTTCTTTAATATCACTTAATGAATTGCTATGTAAATTAACGTCCCAGCACCTAAAAGTAAACAAAGTTATTTAACTCAATTATCCCTTACCTTCTTGAACTATCCTGCCAGTTATTTATTGAAACAATGGACTTATCATAACTTGTATAAAATTGGGTAATATCACAGTTTGTCTACCCGTAACCTTCTATCCACTAATGAATATGATGAAAAGAGACTAGTTACCTAGTTACTCCTCTCATCAATTATAAGAAATAGATAAAACTTCAAAAAAGGTCGTGGATATATGAATGAAGAAGAAATTTTCGAAATAGGTGCCAACTGTCTTCTAAGGGTAGGAAACCGTTTTTTTGCAGTTGTTGAAATAGAATCAGAAGTTCCTGGAGTAGATTTAGAGGTATTTGTTATCATTCGTATTAATATGGAAACAGCAAAAAGACTTAAAAATGCAGGACTTCATTTTTGCGAAATAAGAAACACTGCTCCAAGAGAAGATGACGTAACAGCAGAATTCAAGTGTATCTTTATAACGAACCGTCAGGCTTTTGCTCTTTTTGATGTGGAAAATGATATGGATCGAGCTGTTTTTGTACGAATTTCATTAGAAGAAGCAGAACGCGCATTAAGAAAAGGTGCAATGCGTTGTACTGTTATTGATGCAAGAGAGTAATATAAAAACTATATTTTGACTTATTAAATGACTATGTTATTTATATAAAGAAAGATCTGTTAAATGGATTTACCCTTGTTAAGTAGATAGTAAGAAAAAAGGTGTTTATTAAGCAGCCATAGCCCTGTATTCTAAAGGGCTATGGTTATTTAATTTGTTTTACTATTGTAGATAGTTTGACTTTTATAAAACATTAAAAATATTCTTTATCAAGGTTAGCAAATCCCTTATGCAACTAAATTACCATTTACTTTAATAAATAAATTGCAATTAAGCAGTTTGTGATCTTCAACTAAAGCATGCTTTAGTTGTATAACAAAGCATCAATTTAATCACTTCCAACTGATATTTTAAATATTTGTGGATTGGATATTTTATCAATAAACTCTTGGTACTCCACTTGTTTATTTTTAGAAATAAACATCTTATATTTTTTTAAATCTTCAATTAAATTAATTAATGAAGAACCAATATATTCTTCATCAGTGCGATAATACTCACTCATTTTTCTTAGTTCTTGATAGCTTCTCCAAAGTTTATTTGCATTGAATATTTCATTATGTAAAGATTGATTTAATTCATAAAACTCAACAATAGTATTGTCTTTACCATAAAGCAGGATATCGAAACCCATAAAATATACCTCTATTTCTTCAAAATCTTGCGTTTATTATATCATTTCTTATGCAACTAAACTGCCATTATGTTGAATAAGAACAAGCAAATTTCTTAAACATGAAATGCTTGTTTCGACTATTTACTAGGAAATATCTTTTTAATGATATTTTATTTACTATTATTTATTTTTTATCCAAAAAGAAAAATGAAAACCATCTTAATCACAACAAAAAAATACCTTCGTTAACAAATGTTATCAAAGGTATTCTAATTCAATCGTAAACGGTGCGTTCCGACGTATAGGGTTATTTGGTGATAAGTTTTTCAACTCTGAATCTAGTATACGGTTATAATATATCTTACGTATAAACCGTTTTAAGTGAGTATTTACTTCCATAGGATCTGCATTACCATTTTCAATATCATCCAACACAGATAAAACATTAGACAGTTTTTCTGTTACTGTTGAAGTATTAGTATTTGCAAGCCTAACAGTCAATTCTTCACGTTCTGCATTAAGTGATTCAATTGTATCGGTTATGGCTTCCTTCTTACTTGCTATTTCATTAACAGTAAATACACCACTAATGGCTAATTCAATTAATTTATTAAACTGTTTTGTTTGCTCTTCTATTTTTCCGTTTATATGGATTAACTGTTCTTCTAAATTGGCTGTTAAATTAGTTGTATCATTATTAAGTAAGAGTTCAATTTCTAGCTCTATTTCTCCTCTTAACTTACTTACTTCCTTCATTACCAACTTTTCAACGTAAATAGCGTTTATCCCCATATTAGGGCATTTAGTACCATCTTCCATTAAGTACTCGCACCCTTTAATGTAATAACTTTCATTTCGATTATTTTTACAAATCACTAACTTTCTACCACAGTTATGGCAATAACATAAATCTTTTAAAATCGTTACGCCTGTAACAGAGCTAGGTCGTTCTCTAATAATCTTTGCCGTTTCTGCCCTTGCATCACGAATACTGTTAGCCTTTTCCCACTCCGATACGCTAACAATTGGGGGGTGTGCATTTTCTACCTCTATCGTATTAAGGTTAATATAAACATACTTGCCATTCTGCTTAACTCGCTTACGATCATTAAACACTACCATCCCCTTATAAGCTGGATTACGAATGATACGTCTAATACTTGGTAAGTTAAACGCTTTACCTGTTGCACTTTTATATCCCTCCGCGTTAAGTATATCTCGTATACGATAGCTACCTAATCCTTCATTTTGTAGCTTATATATGTAACGGATAATATCTGCGCTTTTCTCATCTATTTCTAACCGTTTAGTATCCTTATTACGTTTGTATCCATAAGGTACAGTACCACTAACATGCATACCTTGTTTAACCATAGATAACTTATTATTTTTACTACGTGCACCTATTAAGGAGTGTTCTTGTGAAGCTATTAAACTTCCAAAACGGTACATTAATACGTCAGATTGACTATTCGCCAAGTCGTAAATTCGTTCTCTTGTAATAATTGGCTTATTATAATCAACACATGTCTGCAACACTTTTTCACTGATCAGTCCGTTACGGCTTAAACGGCTCAACTCAACTACCAATATCCCGTCATATAATTCAATATTGTTTAACATGCGTTGTAGTTGGGGTCGTTCGCTTAGCTCTGATTTTCCACCGCTCAATACTTCTTGGTACAATTCATATGCCCACCCACATTCCTTTGCATATTCCATTAACATGGTTCTATGGTTAAGTAAAGTATCTGCGTTTTCGCCTTTCTTCTCTTGAGATATTCTTAAGTAAATAGCAACGTTGTTTATGCTGCTAGCAATGTTACTTTTTTCTAAAATATTCAAAAGTAATCCCCCCTTAATTATTATTACTGTGTAAAAGGTTAAAACCGTACAAAATTTTGTATAAAATTAATAATACAATGAAATAAAAAGTACTGCATTATAAAAATGCAGTAGGTACTGCATAACCCGAAGTATGACCACGTAACCCCTCAATAATCTCCAACCCTTTTGCAACTGGTGCTCTAAAATGACCAATTCCTTCTGATAAATCACACTGATAAATATAATATGGTCTGACTCTTATTTTTACTAAGTCATGCATTAACTTTTTCATAATTGGTACGCTGTCATTAATCCCTGTTAAAATAACTGATTGGTTCCCAACTGGAACGCCAGCATTTGCAAGCATTTCACACGCTTTTTTTGCTTCTTCAGTAACTTCAATGCTCGTATTGAAGTGTGTGTTTAACCATACAGGATGGTATTTTTTTAATATTTCACATAAGTTTTCAGTAATTCTTTGTGGGAATACCACGGGTGCTCTTGTGCCAATTCTGATAATTTCCACATGATCAATTGCTCTTAAATTTTTTAAAATATATTCCAAAATATTATCATTAATTAATAATCCGTCTCCACCTGAAATAAGTACGTCTCTTACTTCTTCATTTTCACGTATATAGGCAATTGCTTCATCTAATTGTTTTTTTGGAACTCCCATACCAATTTGACCTGAAAATCGACGTCTTGTACAGTAGCGACAATACATTGAACATTGATTTGTAACTAAAAAAAGCACTCGATCTGGATATCGATGAGTTAATCCAGGAACTGGACTATCATCATCCTCTCCTAGCGGATCTTCCGAATCATATTTTGTTTTATTTAATTCTTTACTAATTGGTACAGATTGCATTCTAATTGGACAGCGTGAATCAGTTGGATTCATTAAAGAAGCATAATATGGCGTAATATTTAATGGAATTGTTTTCGTTGATATCCTTACCCCTTCTTCTTCATCTTTCGTTAAATCAATCACTTGTTTCAAGTCATCCAATGTTCTGACTGTATTCGTTAATTGCCATAACCAATCGTTCCATTGTTCATCCGTAACATCTTTCCATAGAGGAATATCTTTCCAATGTCTTTGAGGTTTATAAAGCTGATTTTTCATTTATGGTCCTCCTTGTTTAATAGGACAATTTAAATTTACTAAATTAAGTAAAAGTTTCTAGTTATATACCTACTTCTTTATATGCACTTAATAAAAAGTTGGTGAAAAGTGAAAAGCTTAAAAAACAGTATGAATTCTGTATAAAATGAAATAAACCGACTAACTAATCGTTAGTCGGTATCTGTGGCTGACGCTCAATAGTTTTTAGCAAGTTACAAAAGACGCACCGATGATAATTAATAAAATAAACAATACAACGATTAACGCAAATCCTCCGCCGCATCCCCAGCCACAACCGTAGCCTCCGCCGTAGTAAGGTGAATAACCCTTCATATAGATTGCCTCCTTCACTTAACTTTTAGAAATCACAATAAAGTATATGTAAGGTTTACAATCCTTGTTACATAGGTATTTGACCATATTTCGTGCAAAATTAAATCGAATTTTGGATCTAAACTTGACCTTATAGAGCTAAACTTATAGGTATATGAATGAGTAATCAATTTTGAAAAATCAACTTTAAGGAATAAAAAAAGTCTTGAGAAAAATTCTCTCAAGACTCTAAAACTTAATAAATAAATGATAATATATATGTCCAAATACAAACAAATGCTAGTAATCCAAAACTATATTTTAAAGTCATCTTAGTTAAATTTGATTCATTACCTGTTTCACCTACTGCAGCTGTTGCGATTGCGATTGACTGAGGTGAAACTAGTTTTGCTATTACCCCACCTGCAGTATTTGCTGATACTAATAACGAAGGATTTGTACCTAAAATATTACCTGCTGAAACTTGAATTGGAGCGAATAAAGTATTGTTATTTACAACAGAACCAGTCATAAATACACCAATCCATCCTAATATTGGAGATAAGAATGGAAATGCATCTCCAGTGTGTGCAACAGCTTGACTTAAAGCACTTGTTAATCCTCCATATGTCATCAATTTCGCGATACTAATAATTGCACAAATCATGATGATCGGTATCCAAAATTCTGAGATTGTTTTTTTAAGTAGAGATAAACCTTTACTTACATTTATTGATTTAGAAGAGAAAATAGTAACTAATCCTGCTAAAAATATTGCAGTACCTGTTGCTCCAATTAGATCAATGCTGACATTTATTGTAGACCCTGGAACAACGAATTTTATTACAGTTGAAGCTAGTGCTCCTCCATCAGCGAATAAACCTTTAAATGATTTTAAGCTCCAAATTAATACGAAAATTGTTAGTAAATAAAATGGTGACCATGCTTTAATCACGTCAGCCATTGAATAAGATTCAGTTTTAAACTCTTTCCCATTTAGTAAGAAAATATTTTTAGGTTGCCATTTTTTAAGAAATAATGCTAAAACACCCATAGTTAATAATGAAGGAATAATATCTGCTAACTCTGGACCTAAAAAAATTGTCATTAATGCTTGAGAAACTGTATAAGTAATAGACGTTACTAAAATTGCAGGTAAAATTTCTTTAATTCCTTTAAATCCATCGATTAACCAAATTAACAGAAATGGAATCGTAAAATTAATAATCGGTAATGTTAGTGCAGTCATGATTGAAACTTTCATTGAAGTTACACCTTGTAATCCAAATGTGTCAATAATTCCCACTGGTATTCCAATTGCTCCAAACGCACCAGATGCACCATTCGCAATTAAACATAGCATAGCTGCTTGTAATGGTTTAAAACCAACTGAAACTAATAATACCGCACAAATTGCAATCGGTACTCCAAAACCTGCTGCCCCTTCAAGAAATGCATTAAAACAAAATCCAATCAATAAAAACTGAATCCGTTGATCGCTCGAAATACCAACTATACTGCTACGTAAAATATCAAACTTCCCAGATTCTACGGTTATTTTGTATAACCACACAGCCATTACAATGATATAACCAATTGGCCATAATCCTTGAATGGTTCCTTGGGTAACACTTCCAATTGATTCACCAATTGGTAATTTAAAGATTGTTAGTACGATTATAAACGTAATTCCAAGGTTTAATAACGCTGCATAAATACCTTTCATTTTTAACACTGTTAAGCATATAAGAAATAATAGAATCGGTACAGCCGCTACTAGTGCTGAAATTGCAAGATTATCAAATGGATTAAAACTATCTACTAACATTTTGTTTACTCCCTTGTTTAGGTTCTTAGATTTAACCTATAAAAATCTAGTGTCCAACCTAATTATTTTATTAAATAACTTCACAAACTTTATTATCATTAATATTGCCTTATTAAATAATTAATATTTATTTCAAACCCTCTATGTTTTGTGAAACAATTCACATAAAGTGATAAAAAAATTAATCTATTTACCTAATTTATTCGTTTTTATTTGTGAAGAATTTAACAAAGTAAATTTTATACTATGTATTATTACTTAACAATGAACAATTATTTCTATTTATGGAAAAATACGGTATATCTCTATTTTCCTTTTTTGTTATGTATTTTCAAAATATTAGAGGGGAAATATAAACTAAAATACATAAATAGACCAAAAACATATAGAAGGAGTAATAGATTCATGTCAAAGTTCTTGCGAATATGCCTTCTTTCTTTTCTTGTTTTCTTTTTGACCAGTTGTCAAATTAAACCAACAGATCCTGGCCAAAGCCAATCAAATCCACTAAGTGAGCAAAAAATGAGCTTTAAAAATAAACTTTTAAAAAACTCATTATTTTTCCTTGTTATTGGAGTTGATTCTCGGGGCGAAAAAAACTCACGTTCAGATAGTATTGCAGTAGTTCAATATAATGTTGAAGACCGAACTTTAAAAGTTGCCTCAATATTAAGGGATTCATTTGTTAAAATTAAAGGATATAAGTATGGTTACGGAAAAATTAATCAGGCCTATTATTTAGGTGGAGAAAAACTACTAAAAGAAACAATTTATAATAATTTCGGGATTCCAATTGACCATACGGTTATAATCGATTTTAAAGGTTTTGTCGGGATTGTCGATACACTTGTTCCAGAAGGTATAACAGTTAATGTTAGTCAATCAATCATTAATGATATGAACTTAAAAATGAAACCTGGAAAAAATAAACTACATGGTGAGCAGCTCTTAAAATACGTACGTTTTAGACATGATCATGATAATGATTTTGGAAGAGTTCAACGACAGCAAGAAGTATTGTTAAAAGTCGTAAGTGCCGTTAAAGAAAAGTTAAATACTTTTGGTGGAATCGCTAGAGTACCTCTTTTATTAGACGATACAACAAAATATGTTTCAACTGACTTAAAATTAGATGAAATACTTTCGCTTGCTTCCATTGCCTTTTCTCAACCAATTGAAAAAATTGATCGCTTGAGTATTCCTGTTGATGCTGGCTTTACAAACGAAACTGTTGAACATTCAGGGGCAGTACTAAAATTAAACTTTTCTAAGAACAGACAAACAATTAAGCAATTTTTTAAAGCTCCTGCCCCAGTAATAAATAGTAAAAATAGTAATGGTAATAAAAAGTTGAAAAATAAATGATATATTGAACTTCACAAAAAAGAGAAGGTTGTTATCCTTCTCTTTTTTGTTTATTTTTTATCTTTCTGATTTTTGCACTTTCATTGATTAAAAGAAATCACCTTATAAGTATCAGATGAGTATTCCAAGATTGTGATACTAGCGTTTTTTATTTCTAGTTCAATATTAAATTCCTCTGAAAACTTTTTTACTATATTACGAATCGTATTGCCATGAGTGACAATTAATACATTCTCATCGTTTTTATTATTTTCGATAATTAGTTCATTTAGCCCTTTTTCAATTCGCTCCCATAGCTCGGAATAACTCTCTGCATGATGGTATGGATCAGATTCTTTTATAAAATTTGTAATATCTTCTAGGGATCGATTTCTTAATAGTTCTCTAAAGGAAGAATAACCGTGATCATTTGCAACTTTACCTAAGGCAACTGCTGAGAATTCTCCTTCAAAACTACCAAAAAAGGATTCCCGGAAGGCTTTTGTTTTTCTAATTACAGGAATTTCGTAACTGTTTTGCTGTAAAATTAGTTCTGCCGTTTCAACAGTTCTACCAGAATCGCTAGTATATACACGGTCAAACTGGGTATCTGATAATCTATTTCCACATTCAATGGCTACTAGTTTTCCTTCTTCTGTTAATGGACTGTCGGCCCACCCTTGCATTCTTTTATAACGATTTAAATAAGTTTCACCATGTCTAATTAAATATAAATGAATTCTATTTTTCATCTAATCACCCACAATGTGAATTTTGAAATCTAGTTAAAACAAGTTAAATATTGATCCTTATTTGCCAAAAACTTACCTAAATAAATCCCACTAGCCGCTGCTTGTGATAACGAGTGGGTAACTCCAGAGCAATCTCCAATTACAAATAATCCTTCTATACTCGTTTGAAAGTTTGAATTGGTTTCTATAATCGGTGAATAAAACTTTCCATCCATTCCGTAAAGAAGTGTATCCTCATCAATTGTCTCTCCAATAAATTCTTCCAATTGATTCAAAAATCCTTGTAAAATATTCAAATATAAATTAGGAACTTCATTTTTAAGGTCACCGCAATCGGCATCTAATGTCGGCTTTATACTGTTTTTTTCCATCTTGACATTAGTTGTAGGCTCACCATTTAGTAAATCACCGAATCGTTGTACGACGATACGGTCTAAACCATTATTTATTTTTCCTATAATTTGCTTAGCGTAAAGATTTGCTTCATTCAGTGACTGAAAATATTTAGGTGTGAATAACGTAAAATTTAAATTAGTTGTTCCTGATTCTTTTTCCTTAAAATTTTGTCCATCAGGCATAACTAATCCTTCTTGAAACTTTCGAACGATTCTACCTTTTGGATTCATACAATATGTAGTTGAAATCAATTCATCATATTCAAAAGCGAGTTTCGTTTCGAATGTATCTTGTAAAATTGAACGTAGCTGCTGTTCTTTCATTTCAACTCTAATCCCTAAATCTAAACGAGTTCTACCTTGTTTAACTCCAAGGGAAGCACACTGATCATTTAACCATTCTGTTCCGGATCTGCCTGTTGCAAATACTACATTTTTAGATTCGAATTTTTCTAAGTTAGTATCCAAATAGAATCGATTGTTCTCCTTTTTAATATCTAGAACATCAACTTCAAAGCGAATAGCAATCCTACTAGATAATTCGTGATATAGTCGTTCAAATATTTCTGTTGAAAGACGCGTACCGAGATGTCTAACTTCAGTGGTTAACATATGTAAATTGCAATCCTCGGCTTTTTTAGCCAAACTTGCATTTACAGTCGAATATTTTTGTACAGAACCTCCCCCAAAAAGGCATAATAGATCGTCAACCTCTTTCATTAATTGCTCAAGATTTTCTCTGCCTACCTTTTGAGCTAATTCTCCACCAAAATCACATGAATAGTTAAATTTGCCTTCTGATTTACCAAGTCCTGCAAAGCCATAATATTTTCCACAAACATCGCAATTGCATATTCCCCCTTTGTCTATAGCACAGGCCCTTTCCTCTAAAGACTTTCCTTTTTCAAGAATTAATACTTTTTGATTTGATTGTACTAATGTATATGCTAAAAAAATGCTACTTACACCTGAACCGATAATTGTAATATCATACATCTTTTTTCACCTTCTTGATTTTTTCACTTATTCTAATTGTACAATAGTTACTATACTTAAGTGAAATCCCCAAATTATAATTGGTAGATATTATCTTTAGTAAAAAAAACACGCCTTATTTGGCGTGTTCAAGAATTTTTATTCTTATCCTTATCTTTAAACTCTAAAATGGCGATCACAAACATACCAAAGCTAATCATTAATGATAAAACTTCGAAAGTAAAAATAAAAACCGCCTCCTTACTTTTAAGACTTCCCGGAACCAAGTTTGTCCTATACATTCAACTATTTTTTTTATTTTAATTTTAAAAAATTATCTTTAAATAGAAGGATTAACATACGGTTCTTCGATGCTGCAGTTAATCCAATTTCTTCCACAAACTTTTTAAGGTCTATTTTTTGTTAAAAATTGGAACAATATCACCATAGGAGGAATACAAATGGATCATTTCGAAGCATTTTTGAATAGTAAGAATTGGATTGATAATGATTTAGATGCAAGGTATATAAACATAAACCACCCCTATGCAATCTTAATTTCTGGAGAAGAAGGACAAATTACTTTAAGAGGAAACACCGGTATTGATAACGGTCAAAACGGAGAAGAAATTTTCTCCTTTACATCATTAAAAGAGCTACAAGAGTGGTTTGAAGATAATATTGGGGAATGAATTAGTTGTATTTAATAAATAATCCTACTCATGCCAAAATCTAAATTTATTGGCTGAGTTTTTTTATTTTATTACATTGTAAAACCCTCAAAAACATTCAATTAATCTAGTCGATTGTAAAAATTAATTTTTATGAATACATAAAGGATATTGAAGCATTTGCAACGAATAATTTTCTTTGGAGGTGTTTGATATGAGCAATAAAAATAATGTATTGAATGGTAATAAAGAAGATTTGTATCTTGAGGTAATCAACGAGATGAAAGGAATACAAATTCATTTATTAGAAGAGATCAATCGGTTAAACAGCGAAGTTAATTTTCTGATATCAGTTGTTCTACCAAATATAGATCGAGATAATTTAAATAATGATCAATTGGCCATGTTCGGAGAGATTGTATTGAATAAAAGAAGTTAAATAAAATAGTTAGTATTAAAATACTATCAAATGAAAAATTGATAAGTCTCTCAAGCAATCAAATCAAATTATGTTTTACAAATTACTTCTTTTTACCTCTTATAACCTTTACCACTTAAGATTGATTGTTAGATTGATGAACCAGAATCCATAGGTGTAAAAACATTTAAAGTAATGCAAATTATTTCTGCGTCAAAATTCAAAAGAAATTACCGTTTTACTCTTCAATCTTTTTAGAAAAAACTTTACCGTTATTCAATTGACACCAGTCCAAATCTGTCGTGTCACTGTATTTTGAGTTAAATTCATCTATAGAAAGGAAAACTTCAATATTTCCTTTTTCAAGCTCTAAAAGAAGCGTATATGGAGTTAAACCGTAAACATTAGAAACAGCAATTAATTCACCTATATGTATCTTTTCTGAAAAATCAATTTTATCTTCCATTTATATCTCTCCTTACCCTTTGGAATTGGTAGTCATAAATACTTTTATATACTTCCCTTAATACAAATATATCTTCAAAAATTCTTCAATATAAAATTTTTAAAATTAACCAATCTTCATTACAAATTCAATATAGTAAAAATGACTCAAGTATTTTTCTTGAGTCATTTTATTGTTGGCTTTACTTACCGAAATATTTGTATTAATAGTATTGTTAGGAATTAATTAGACCTAGTTTACAAATATATAAAGGAGCATGACATGTCATGCTCCTACTTTAGTTAAGTTCCGCTTGCATTTCTTCTATTTTTATAACAAAAAAACCTTCTGAATCAACTTTAACTAATTCCTTTTTTCTTAATTGATTTATTGTACGATTTACTGTCTCTCTAGATGAACCAATCATATTAGCAAGTTCGCGATTCGTAAAATGAGTTGTTATTTTAAATTGATTTTTATCTAAACATACCCCATTTGATTTACATAGTCGTGGTAATAACATAATGACTTGATCATATGTATTATGTAATGTTTGTTCAACTAATCTAGCTTGTAGATCAATAATTTTTTCTCCCAGAAACTTTAACAACTTAATACATAGTTCAGGATACTTAATCAGATTTTGCTCAAATTCCGCGACTGGTGTGATAATTAGCTCCGCTGTTTTAAGCACTTCAGCATGTGC
Source organism: Bacillus sp. AFS077874 (assembly GCF_002566505.1). Classification (NCBI taxonomy): domain Bacteria; kingdom Bacillati; phylum Bacillota; class Bacilli; order Caryophanales; family Bacillaceae; genus Bacillus; species Bacillus sp. AFS077874. Next base: position 19,139 of record NZ_NUYF01000021.1, on the reverse strand, counting down.
TGGGAAGGTTCCTTTTCGAAATAAACCAACATGAGGAAACATCTCACCAGTTCGTGGTACTGAAACAATTTGTTCTCTACACGACAGATCAGTTATATATATTTTTATTTTTCCAGAGTGTATAAAAAACACGCGATCAAGTTTTTCACCTTGCAAAAAGACAAATGATTTTGCTTTAAATAATCTCATATGTGAAATATCCACTATCGATTGAAGCTCTTCATCCGAAAGATCTTTAAAAAGTGGTTCTCTTTTAAAATGATTAAAAATCACATCTGACATTCAAAATACTCCTCTATAAAAAATTCCTTCTACTTCGTTAAATACAAGAATTTACCTATCGCCTTTATATAACAAAAAAAGACCCCTGTACTTGGAGTCTTCATTTTATTCTATTTATTCACCAGGAAAAACCGGAATAAATTTAAATTCATTTACATTAAATAAACCTTTAGTCGTTAGTTTTATACTCGGGATAACAGGCAGCGCTAGAAATGCTAAAGTTAAGAAAGCATTAAATGTATTGTTTGGTCTAATTTGAAGTAAGGATTTTTCAATTTGATGTAATCCTGCCTCTACTTCTTCAGCAGATTTATTACTCATTAAACCGCCAATCGGTAATGATAATTTGGCAATTACTTTTCCAGATGATACGACTACTATTCCACCGTTCATTTCTTCAATTGTTTTAATGGCAAGGTACATATCATGATCATTCATACCGGCAACAATTAATTGGTGTGAATCATGAGCAATGGTTGTAGCGATTGCTCCGTCAATTAAATTTAACCCTTTAACAATTCCTAGACCAATCTCTTTTTCAGAATGATAGCGATCTATTACTGCTATTTTACATAAGTTTTCGGCGACACTTGGAATAAAATGAGTATCTTCACTTGATAATTTTTCAATTAAATGGTTTGTTACGATACTATTCGGATTAATTTCAATTATATTTGCTAGCGTTTTAGAGTCTGTTTTTAATTCAAGATCTTCAATTTTTAGATCTCCTAAGCTTACTTTTGAATCAATTAAATTTGACTCTTCATTTTTAATAAGTTTACTTATTTGTTTGTTTTTAACGATAAACTCATTTTTACACCAAACGTCCGTAATTTCTACTAATTCTAAATCGTTTAAAAATACAAAGCTTGCTTCATATCCAGGAGCAATTGCACCCTTTTGTTTTAAACCATAGCATGTTGCTGGATTTAATGTTGCCATTGAATAGGCCGTCACTGGGTCAACTCCATATTTGATTGCTGTTCGAATACAAAAATCAATCGAACCTTCTTTCATGATATCGTCTAGATGTTTATCATCTGTGCAATACATAATTCGCTGTGCATTTCGATCATTTACTGCAGGTAATAAATCCTTTAGATTTCTTGCAGCGGATCCTTCTCTAAATGCTACATATAACCCTGCTCTAAGTCTATCCATTACTTCCTGAACATTTGTACATTCATGATCTGTTGAAATACCTGCATATGAATATGTGTTTATTTCATTTTTAGTTAATCCAGCTAAATGACCATCGATCGGCTTTTGATAAGCGTGAGCTAATTTTAATTTATCGATCATTTGTTTTTCCATCGACATAACTGCAGGATAATCCATTACTTCAGCTAATCCAAGTACTCTAGAATGTGTCATAAAAGGCTCCAAATGTTCTGCATAGAGTATGGCTCCCCCACGCTCTAAAGAGGTTGCAGGTACACAGGACGGTAACATAACTCTAACGTCTAACGGAATATTTTCTGATGCGTCTAACATCATTTTTATTCCATCCACTCCAGAAACATTTGCGATTTCATGTGGATCGCAAATAACAGTCGTTACACCATGTGGTAGTACAGTTCTCGCATATTCACTAGGTAAAACCATTGATGATTCAATATGAACGTGGGAATCAATAAAGCCTGGTGATATATATTTCCCTTCAGCATTTATTACTACATTAGCTTCATAATCACCTATTCCAACTATTATTCCATTTGTAATTGCGATTGAATCCTCTATAATTTCTTTCGTAAAAACATTTACTATTTTCCCATTTATGATTAAAAAATCAGCCTTTTCAGCTTTTGTTGACGATTTCATTTCATGTAAGTTCATGTTTGTTTCCTCCTAAATATTTAGGAGAGAATATGCTATGTCATATCTCTCGTAGTCAAACTATATCGGCAGCTTGGTAGATACTCTTGGACCGGTAATTTCCAAAATTATACGAGCGTATTAAGAATCTCTTTATTTTTTAGTGATTCAGACTTTCTTCACACTGAATCATTTAATTTAAAGTGAATGAACTTAATTAGCTACTATTTAATTGTAAAAAACTATATTGATAGTATTCTATTAAATTTTGACTCTAAAAAGCAATAACTATTTTAAGGGTTTTAAATATAAAATAATTCATAATATTCTCGTTAATGAATACTATTTTAAAGGGATCGTAGGATGGTAATCGTAGGAGGTATGTAGTTTGAACAAAGTCGTACAAAAAAATCGAATAAACCCGAATATTTTTAATCATTTTTCATCCTATTCAAAAAAAGAGGACAATTTGTTCCAAGTTAATTTTAATCGATTTGATTCGTTCCAAAGGCTAATAAATAATAATTCACCAATAAGTTTTAAACAGGACAAAATAATAAAGCAAAATTTAGCTTTTATAAGACTCCTTAATGTTTTACCTAAAAAAATAAGCTTAGACATTTATATTAATCGTACTAAATTTATTTCGAATTTAACTTTTAAAGAATCAACTCAATATTTAACTTTACCTTCGGGGGAGCACTTAGTTGAAATTTTTAAAAAGAATGATCAATCAAAACCAATTCATTTAGAACAAATATCTTTACATGCTGAGCAAAATTATACGATTGCTATTGGTCAAAATTTTGATCAAATCTCGCTGTATTCTTATATGGATAATCACTCCTTGCCTCAAGGAGAAGCTAAAATCCGTTTTATTAATTTATCTCCTAATTCACCAAATTTAGATTTTGCAGTAAAGGCTGGTGAAGGCGACGTTGTTTTCCCAAATGTCCCATACCGAATAGCCTCAGAATATCTGCCTATATCGCCTATGACAGTTAATTTGGAAATAAGATTATCAGGTACGAAAACGATCATATTTCCTCTCTATAATTCAAAGTTTAAAGAAAATATAGTATATGATTTAATTTCAGTAGGGTGTGTTGAAGAGAACCCCAAATTTGAAGTTATTACATTATTTTAGTCGGTTCATAAGAAAAGTAACTTTTATACAAAATAAAAAACTCGGACTTATCATCCGAGTTTTTTTATGCCTCTTTAGGCAACGTTATGTAAAATGCTGTCCATTCATCATCAGAAAAACATTTAATATTGCCATCATGTTTTTCAATGATTTGTTTACATACAAATAAGCCAATTCCAGTACCATGATTTTTTGTCGTAACAAATGGTTCAAAAATTGTCCGTATGCTTTCTTCACTAATTTTAGGTCCATTATTTCTTATTTGAATTTCAATCTTATGCTCTAAATCTGAAACTTGATAATGAATCGTTTTTTGACCATCGTTTTCAGCCAAGGCATCGATTGAATTCATTAATATATTAAGTAAAACTTGACGTAGTTCATTTCTGAAACCTGGTATGTATATTTTTTGAGATATTCCTTCTTGTAAAATGACATTCGAATTTACAATACTTGGATATAAGAATTCAGTGATTTCTTTAAATAAATCATTAATTAAAAAGGATTCCACTATCTGATCATGATCCTTTTTCGAGACATGAAGAAATTGATCAATTCTAAAATTTAATTGATGCAATTCATGATCTATGATGTCTAAATATTTTAATTGTGGATGATCTCCTTTAAGTAATTTTACAAATCCAATAATTGAAGTAAGTGGATTTCTGAATTCATGAACGAAACTAGCAGACATTTGTCCTAAGATTGTAAGTCTCTCTTTGTGAGTCTCATCAATAAATTGTTTTTTCTCTTCAATATCTTGTGTAATGAGATATGAATACTGCTTTACAGTAAAATAAATAAATTGGTCAAAAACATAATTAATTTTATTAATGAGTGGCTGAAGTAGACTAATACTTTCTTCAAATTCTGACAAATGTTTAAATAGTTCACTTCTACCTATATTTGAGTTATACACAAAATCTCCGATGTTAGCACTTGCTTTAGCTCGTTCAAGGGCTATTTTATGTGCCAAATCCTTAACTTGATCTTCATTTATTTTGCCCTCAATAAATAATAATGTAAAGTCAATCAATCTAGTTCCATTAATGATAATCTCGGGTTTAAATGGATCATTATCGCTTATTACCGCTTGAGCGACCCAATTCTTTGTTAATGTAGGCATACTTTCCTTTATGAAAGTGCTATACCTACTCTCTATTGACATATCAATAAGGAACACCTCCAATAAAAAATCTATTAATTAAATAGTAACAAATTTTTAAATATTCGTTAAGTAAAAAAATAAAAATTTGTCGAATTTATTACGACAAAGTAATATTTTTTACAATATTCTGTTAAATTGTAAATTAAATTTATGAATATTTCTTTCATTTCATTCAGCACCTGAACTTTTACGATTGTCACTAGTTCTAGTAATAATAAAACTAAAAGTATACAAAAATGTCAATAATATGGTGTGTAGAATAGAATAAAGTTAGATACAATTAAATTAATAAACTGAAGGTAGGTATTTTAATGGCTGGAAATAATGTTGAAGATTATTTAATTAAAGGTATCTATGGCGAAAAGCAAATAAAAATTGAAGAACGAAATATTTTTTTAGGAACTATTCGCGAAAGAATTGAAATTGCGTTAACTACAAGTCAAGTGATGGCAAATTCAATTTATCCAATCGTTGAAAAATCAATCAATATAAAAAATGTTACTTTATTATTAAATGGTACACTGCCATATAATACAATTTCAAAATATCTTTTAATGGCAAAGAAAAAAAATATTCCCTTTTCACTAGTCAATAATTTACCCGTCCCTACTCCGATCGGGCTTGTCGTTACGCATAATGACGCAATTGATAAAAATGAAATATTTATTAAAGATGAGCTTTATAAATCAACTAATTTCTAACTAGTTCGGCATGTGAAATTTCTTATAATGTGTATAAAAGCGCAGCTCAATTGTTTTTACAATTTAAGTTGCGCTTTCTTCTTCAAGTTCAGGTTTTTTTATCGGTTCCCGTGTTAATTCAATTGATTTTATATAATGTCCGTCTAACCTAAGCACTTTAAATGTACAGTTATGATATTTAATCGAATCTCCTTCTTGCACATCAAAATTTTCAGTTAAAATCCACCCACCAATTGTATCAACATCTGTATCATCAATGTCTAAGCTAAAAACATCATTAATTTCACCAATTAAAACTTTACCTGCAATGATGAATTTATTATCGCTTACTTTACTTATATCCTCTTTCTCATCAACGTCAAACTCATCTCGAATTTCCCCAACAATTTCTTCTAAAATATCTTCAACTGTTACTAAGCCAGAAGTACCTCCGTACTCATCAACTAATATCGACATATGTATATGTTCTCTTTGCATTTTAACAAGTAAATCATGAACTGATATTGATTCAATAACTTGAATGATTGGTCTAATATATTGTTCAAGTGTTTTTACCTCTGCTTCCCCTTTATGAAGAACAAAATCAGTAAAAACATCTTTAAAATTTATTAAACCAACGACATGGTCCTTATCTCCATCTACAACAGGAAAACGCGTATATTTTTCTGTACTCATAAAGTGAATATTCTCATGAAAAGCTTCACGTAAATCAATTGCAACCATTTCCGTTCGAGGAACCATAATTTCTTTTGCTACTCGCATATTGAAATCAAATATATTGTTCACATACTTAAATTCAGATTGATTAATTTCACCACTTTTATAGCTTTCAGAAAGTAGAATTCTTAATTCCTCCTCTGAATGAGCAACTTCATGTTCTGAAGCAGGAGGAAGTCCAAATATTTTTAAGACCATCCTTGCTGAATTATTAAACAACCAAATGAACGGATAGGTAATCTTGTAAAAAAGAATCAAAGCTGGAGAAAACGTTAATGTAATCTGTTCAGCCTTTTGAATAGCGATTGTTTTAGGAGCTAATTCACCAACTACAACATGAATAAATGTAATAATTCCAAAGGCTAGTAAAAAAGAGATTGTGCCACTTACTGCAGTAGGTAAATGCAAATCGTCAAGTAATGGATGCAATAATTCATCGACAGCCGGTTCACCTAACCAACCTAAACCTAAACTTGTAACGGTAATACCAAGTTGACAAGCTGAAAGATATTCATCGAGATGCGTTATTACTCGTTTTACAGCTCTCGCTTTTTTATTTCCCTCGCCAATTAACTGATCAATTCTAGAACTTCTAATTTTTACGATTGCAAATTCTGATGCAACAAAAAAGGCAGTAAATGCAATTAATACAACAACTAATAATAACTTAGTACCAATTCCAAACAATTGAGTCATCCCTCCAATTGGAAGTGAAGGCTATCTTCATAATTAATATTTTTTAATTAGGCTTATCTTAGTATATTCAGTTAAATAATTTGTTATCAAAATTTTTTTTTAGGCATTCTTAAATCAGGATCGAAATGATTTTAGAAAGGTTTTGGATTTCCTGTTTTAACACTCAATATGACTTCTCCTTATTACCATTCTTTACCTTATTTCTATTTTCCTTCTCCAATCAGGTGTCTTGCATTATATGCTATTTATCTACTTTATATTCTAAAATTAGTAGAATATTTTGCTAAAAACACCGTAATTAACCGAGTTTCGATAAAAATCAATACAAAAGTAATTAAGTTTACATTTTCAGCCATTTTAAATGTTTAGATCCTATTTATTCTAAGTATTTTAAGAACTTTTGCCGAGTCAACACTAGTTTTGTCAACCTCAAAGGAATGTGCAATTTAATAAAGAATTTTTAATATATAAATTATTTGGAGGAGGAATAGCGTATGTATACAACTTCTCAAGTGGCAGAACAACTGCAATTAACAAATAAAAAAGTATTGTTTTTTTTAAAAAAAGGAAATTTAAAAGTAGAGAAAACTCATAATGGATATTTATTTACTGAGGAACAAATCGAACAAATTAAAGAAATTTATGAAGCTTCGATGCAAACGATTGAACCAAAACAAAATGAAACTGATCAGAATGACATTATTAAAGAATTAACTCAAAAATTAATAAAACTTGAAGAAAAAGTTGAAACAAAAGCAAATGAAGTCGTTTCAGTACAAATTTTGGAACATCGATGTGAAATTGAAGATTTAAAGAAAGTAGTTGTTCAACTTGAAAATCAAGTTGAACAATTAAATGAACAAGTGGCCTTATTAAAAGCGGATTTAGAGGATCAGAAAAAGATTATTACATTTAAACCGAAAAAACGATTCGCAATTTTATCGATATTCGGATAAAACAAAGCCTTACGAGGTAATGAAGCATGCAATGTTTGGTGTGCATTTAAAAACGTAGAAGAATTTTCATCTACGTTTTCAGAGTGTTGAAATATAAAATCGTCAATAGGGAAAACGGACTTTAAGTGAACATTTTATAATGATAAAATAAGCATTTTTTGATCTTTAAATGGTTTTAAATGTTAATATGTTTGAGCAGTTTCATTATTTCAATAACACTAGAAATGATTTTTTTTTAGAAGTTAAAAATATTATGAGCTTTTTTTGAAAACAAATTCGATTGTTTAATTTAATATATGTTCAATATTAATTGATCTACAATCTGATTAATATACCACAGTTAGATTACTCTAAGTAAAGGCTATTTGATTAGGGGTTATCGCAGACATTTTTTGATGAATAAGTTGATTGGAATGGAGGGATGCTCGACTCCTATGGGATTAGCGGGAAGGCTGAGACCCCACAGGCTTGCCGAGGAGGCGAAAGAATCTCGCCCCATGGAAAGCGAGCATCCTGCAATGGAAATCAACATCACTCTACTCCTTTTACGAAAATTTGGGAATTTAATTGACAATGTTGTTTTTCAACAGCATGAAAACGTAGAAGAATTTTCTTCTACGTTTTTTTTACATACTAAAATGAATGTTGGTCAAAAATAAATTTTATGAAAGGAGGAATTTCCATGCAAAAAAATGCGCGACAATATACTCAGGATGCTACTACTGAACTTAAACACGCAATTGAATGTCTTCAATCTGCATTAGAAACCGTTGAAAAACCACAAAACCACGAAAGAATTGAGCAAGCGCTTCAAGCTTGTCAAACAGCTTATAATCAAACGAACCAGGCAGCAGGTATTCTTGAACAAGAATAGTATGGAAATTGAAAAACTCAGGTTAATCCCTGAGTTTTTCGTACTTACTTATCATAATACATTAATATTTCTTTAAATTCATCTGAGTATTTTAATAACTTAATAGCATGCTTAATATCCAACAAAAATGGTACAGCAATAATATCATCACTAATTTCAAAATATTCATCAATCGGTAAAATTTTAAACCCTGCACTTCTAGCAAACATATATAGTCTTTTATTTATTGTACCAATATACCAATCAGCGTTCGTCTGATTGGCATGATCATAACACGCAAGTAAAATTTGCTTAAAAAATCCTTTACCTCTATTTTCCCTTGTAATTAATAATTTACCAATTTCATAGATTTCTTCATTTTGAATATATTTAATATATTTGTTTTCGGAAAAATTATAATAATATTTATTTTGATCCTCATTTTCAATATTAAATTTACTAAATTCGAGGGTACCAATTAACTTTTTATCCGGATTACAAATTCCATAACGAGTAACTTCATTACTTCTTACTAAGAAAGGTATTTCGTTTTCTTCACAAAAATCTCCCCAAAGCTCGTTAAATAAATTATTCTCTTCTTTTGTATGAATAACACGAAACACTCTCACTCACCCCTATAATTCCTATATAAATATTCTTATCTTACGTCTATAAACCAACGTTTATACCAAATTTTAATATTGTCTCTTTAATTCTATTTAGTTATTTTGTTAAAAAAATATTTTATTGGCCTGTTTATATATGGCTCTATTGTATGGTAAAATTTAGCTTTTGGCAACGCTTACATATCTAATTATGTATAATTTGTGAAATCAAAATTATCTCATAATTAGTTTTCTAGTATAGATTAATACGATATTGTAAGTTTTCAACCGAAGTATTATTTCGTAATTTATCATATAAACAATGTATTAAAATGTCAAAAAACATCTTCGAATAAAAAAATTATGCCCTATGCCATCTATTGGTAAAGGGCACATTAATTTTGTTTTATTGGCTTTCTAAATTCAGTTACTATTACAATCGAACCGCAAAGTATTTTTGGGATTATTTAAGTTCTTCAAGTGTTCTGTTTATTATTTCTACTAACTCTCTTTCACCTACTAGTTCATAAAAATCCTCGCCCTTTTTCTTAGGATAAAACTGAATATAAGTGCCACAACCCGCTTCAAGAACTTTACGATGAACATTACTACCCGGATATAAACAAATCACTTCGTTGATCGGTTTACGCACATAGGTCATTTTTCCATTAACACGTTCAACATACTTTAGTCCCCAGTATTTATACATTTGTTCCATTGCCTTTGTATTCCCTACTGGTTGATAAATATTAAACATTGGACTATATTTAATTTCAAAAATGATCGAAGCAACGTATTCTTTATTATTTTTCCGATAAAAATCTAGTCTTATATCCGGTTTTTTCGACTCTTCACCACTAAAAAAGTTTGTTCCTTTTAACAGTGATACTTGCGGACTTCCCTCGATAATTTCGTTATAAACTAAATTAATGATCCAACTTTTATTTTCAAGAGACACAAATGCTCCATCCATTAACTCATCGTCTTTTATATGCATTAAAATCTGTTCAGCTAATGGTTCAGAATCATTTTTAAATTTTAACTTTAAGAAAATATCGCATAATGAGAAAAAGACAAAGTATTCATATAGTAAAAAAGTTGGCTTATATACAGGTAAAAGCATTTGTTTTTTCCCGTATTCCTTTACTTTTTTATCAAACAAGCTTAAGGAATGAATAAAATTTAAAAATACTTTCGATGGACTAGTTGGATATTTTGAAGTATCAGTACCCGTCGCTATACGAAAGATTCCAATTGTATATTCTCTAAAATAGACTTCATAAAGTTTCTCCAAAGAATTTGTAATTCGTTCTTTTTCTGAAACACTTTTCGTTAATTTTTCTAATTCTAGCTCTTTTAACATTTTTGACTGTCTATATTTAGCTTTTTCTCGATCAGTAATTGAGCCGTTTCCAACTACATTTTGCATCATTTTTTCTATATCCTTCACTTGAAAATCGATTTGATCCATTTTATTTTTGTCTTTTACTAATTCATATTTTACAAAGGTTAGTAATGTTTCAATTGTAAGTAGAAATTTACGAACTTTATTTTTAGCATATTTTATCTCATCGATATAATTTTCTTCTTGAACAACTGGTTGCATTGTTAAATTAGTTGCATTTGAAATGGCTGGATGCAATAAAGTCCATCTAATTGTATTAAAATCTAATTTTTTTACCTGCCTTTTTAATTCATATTCCTTTTTTTGTTTCCGCTTCAATTTACTTATAAACTGCTGGATTGCAACTAGTAGTCTTTCTTCATTTGACTCGATAAATCGAATAATCGGCCAAAAATACATTGTTCCATTTTGAGTAAATGAAGCTGAAGATTTTTTAAAGTATTGCGAGTCATTCATTATTCCATTTATTTGTTGATTTAATGTTGAATGCATCCACTCTAATTGATCATAATCTAAATTTTTTGGTACTATTTTTATCATTCCATAAAATTGTTGTTCTTGATAAATAATACAAAATTCATAATATCCGCATCTCCAAGGATAAGCATTCTCGGTTTTACCATGTTCGTATATTAATATTTTTCTTTTTTCTGAAGTAAAAATAAACTGCTGATCATCCAGGTTTTCTTGTTGAAAATGATAAAGGTTATTCCAAACGAACGTAATTTTACCGTCAAATTCACCATCGACTTGAAATAAAAATCTTTTTAATTCTTGTATTTCATAGGCAAATAAGTAAGCCTCTTTTGGGTTCATTGTAAGTGCATCAAGAGATATTTTTTCCTCTTTCCCCCTAGTTCCGACAAGAATTGCAATCGTAAATGGGAGATAAAGTGGCTCAAAAATTTCTGGACTATTATTAGTTGACATATCCATCAATCTCCAGCTGCTTTCTTTTCTTTTTCAATTCTTTAATAGAATACTCAAAGTCAGAAATTGATCTACCTAAATTAGATTTCATAACCATATTTAGTAGCCCTTCCTGCTCGTTCCCTTCACCTGTACCAATTAATTCTTCTAAATTAGCAAATAATCCCCTAACTTTCGTTAATACGCGTTGCTTAACAAAGAGATCGATCGCTTCTTTTCGTTCGAATTGAATATGGGAAGGAAGAGTAGGTATGTTTGCTAAATAATTTGATAAATCTTTAATCATACGTGGAGAGATGATTCGCTCACTTAGTGAATGTTCAACTATTTTATTAAACTCATCAAAAAACTTTAATTCATCACTTGTCAGCTCAGATGCACTTAAAGTTTTCTTTGTCCAATTACTATAGTTTTCTGCATTAATATATATTTGTGGTACAGTTTCATAAATATTTTCATTATTCATCTTTTCTGCATAATTTACGAATGAAGTTGATCTAAGTGAGATTATATTTACACGATCTAACAGTCTTAAAGAAAACTCACTTGAAGTTTCATCAAAGTTAACGGTTCCAACAAAAATTATATTATTACCGATTCTTACTTTAGGCTTATAATATTGATTAATAACTACGTTATGATCATGGAAAAGAGTAATCACTCTCTTATCCTGAGGCATTTCTAAAATTGATAGAAATTTACTAAACCAATGTTCAATTTGAGAAAGATTCATTTCATCAAAGATCACCATATACATCCTATGTGGAAATTGTTCAGCCTCAATCAGTAATTTCGTTAATCCAGTCTCAGAGTCTATATAAATCCCAGTAGTCGGATTTAAATAACCTAATAAATCATAATGTTCGCGATAAGATGGTGAAATTGGAACAAATAATAACTCCTTACCAAATTCAAGCCCCAAAGTTTCGCCATAAATACGTGCTAATTGAGATTTCCCAGTGCCACTTACACCACCTAAAATAGTTAGAGCCTGAAATTTACAACATATATGAAAATTAATAATATCTTTTTTTTCGTATAACAAGCCTTGCTGCAAACAATTTTGGTAAAATCGTTCAATAAAAGCATTTTCAGTATCATTACTCCATTCAATTGGAAAAGCTTGTTTCTCAGTAAATTCTTGCGTATAAATTAGTTCTTTGCATTCTTTTTTAAAGTTTTTACACAACTCTTCCCACTGTTTTTCGGGAATAAAATAAATTAAATGATTTAAATGAATAAAGGACTTTTTAAGTTCATCTTCATCATAATCTTGAAATGTAACTTCATTTTGTTTTTCTAAATAACTAATATCATTCATCATCGATTTTAAAAATAAATTGCCATATAATCTATTTTCATAAAAGACAAATTCAGGTTGATCAAAGTCATTAAAATATTTTGGCAGATGAATTGGCAAAGAACCTTTTATAAGTCGGTTTTCGACCTCTTCACGCTTTCCCTCTCCCCTAAGTTCAATGACAGGCAGTAGATGGTAAGATGTATCCCGTTTTCCATCAAAAAACTCAACTAAATCTGCTGTGACTACTTCATTTGCGTATTCAAGACGAAACATGACTAATTTAGAATCAAAAATCTTTTTTAATCCTTCAATTATGTCATCTTTTTTCTTACTTTTAATTAGTGGTTTTATTTTACTTTCATTATTTTTATTTGCAGTTGTCCCCACAAACAAAACATCTTGAGTTGAAAAACTAGCTTTAAGCTTTGATGGAATTGGAGATAAGCACTCTACATAAAAACGAATATGATCTTCATCTTCATAGAAAAGTAAGCTCTGCTTCTCTTGGTCCACTACTCTTTCTGTAACAATTTTTCCAAGGAATAAAAAGTTGTGAATTTTTTTGGCTAATTTCTGGGTCAATGCGCGTTTTAATTTCAAAGTCATTTCCCCCACTTTCCGACATTTCTCCTACATTTTACGTTCATAGTATAGAAATTATGAATAATACGGCCTTTTTACAAATAAAAACACCCAGGTAAACCTGAGTGTTAAACTACCCGCCAGACGCTCGTTTTCTTCGTTACTTCGCCTATCTGAGTGCCCATTTTTCGTCTAAGGTAATTCCGCTCCTCACCAGGCTTCGCGCTGCGAGAGACTGGCGCATGCAATTAGTTTGATATGCAAGCATTTAGTACTTTATCTACAAGCTGACTGCCAGGTAAAATTGAGTGTTTCTTATTGCCGATATTCTTTTAAAGTTTTGTATTTCGGTTATAGCATTAATTGATAATATACAATATCCAGCCATTGATTAAATTTCTGGCCTACTTTATAAAAATGACCTACCTTTTTATATCCTAACTTCTCATGTAATCTTTCGCTCACTTCATTTCCGCTAGTAATACAAGAAATAATTGTAAAGTGACCTAATTTTTTGGCAATTTCAATCATCTCAGTCATTAATGCCTTCGCTAGTCCTTTTCGACGATGATCTGGATGAATATAGACAGATAGTTCAACCGTATGTTTATATGCATCTTTTTCCTTAAACTGTGTAAGTGAACAATATCCAGTTACTTGACCATTTTCTTTCGAAACAATTACAGGGTAAAGCTCGTTATGGTTGGCAAACCATTTTTGCATTTCTTCTTCTGTTTTTATTTTCATATCAAATGTTGCTGTCGTGTTTAGAATTGCATCATTATATATTGTTACAATTTCTAGTACCTCTTCTTTTGTTGCAAACAGTATTTCCATTCTTCTTCCTCTTCTCACGTTTTATCTTTCCATCCATTGTACATGACAAAAATTGATTTTCAATATTCGCATAAAAAAACATTATATCTAAACATGCACAGTGTTTAGGCTCCATACATATACTGCGTTAGTCGGAATGATAGGAGGTATGAATATGAGTGAAAAAGAAAAAAACAACGCTCAAGATGAAAAACAAAGTCATTCATCTATTGATCTTCAACATTATTTAAAAAAGGTGGATGATCTAATAGATCAGTCGCCTATTAGAGGTCTTTTTGATGAGATTGATAAATTCTTTCATAAACATGGAGTTTTTTCCTCAATCGGTGTAGAGATTATTGAAAACGGTGAGGAATTAATCATTCAGGCAAGTATGCCAGGTGTAAGTAAAGAACAAATTTATATGGACCTTGAAGGAACAATCCTAACAATTGGCTTAAAAACTGATACGACAACTGAAGTACAAAACGATCAATCAAATTACTCCTATAAAAAATATTCTTATAGCCAATCTCAAAGAGTCGTAAAATTACCTTACCCAATTAATGCAACAACAGCTACTGCAACATACGAAAACGGTATGCTTGTCATAAAAGGTACAAAATCACCTGAATACCAAAAACAAATCTTTTTAGACTAAAAATTCACACTGCAGACAACACAATTAACTAAATTCAAATAAAAAACTGAGTATCTTTTAGAAACTCAGTTTTTTATTAAATAAATAGAAAAATCTTTTTCCTTAAAGAGCAAGCTTTATTTCCCTGTCAAAGTTTCAATATCAGATAAAATCTCATTAAATGGTACATTACTTACACCACTATAATCTTTAACGATTTTTCCGTTTTGATCAATTAAATAAAATTTAGTACCATGGATAACTTGTGAATTGTTTTCAGGTTTTTTAACAATCGTTTTAAAGTTTTCAGATGCAAATTTTTCAATGTGTTTTTGAGAATATCCCGTTAAGAAATTCCAATTACTAAAATCAGCATTAAATTTATTTGCGAATGTCGTTAATAATTGTGGCGTATCAACTTCAGGATCAATACTAAATGAGATGAAGTTAACATTCAATTTCTTCTCTGCAGCCTTTTGTTGAAGTTTTGCCATATTTGCTGTCATTGGCGGACAAACTGTTTCACAACTTGTAAATATAAAATCTGTTAGCCATACTTTTCCTTTTAAATCTTTTGTCCCAAAAGTTTTACCGTCCTGGTTAGTGTATGTAAATTTTTCTAAATCCCAATTTAAAGGATTATTAATTTTATTTCCACAGCCACTTAATAATGCCAGACATAAAATCATTATAAATGTCACAAATACCGTATTTCTCTTCATACTTATCCCCCTACGCAAGCATTGTACTTGTCCATTGTATCAAAAACAGATCGTTTCTTTCTAATAATTTAAACTAATTAACATATATATTTAAAATTTTTCAAATGATATTTTTACAAAGTAAAGTTAAACTAAACATATTGATAAAGAATCTTGAAAGGATGACTGATAATGGCAAATAAAAAATATGAAAATTTAGACACAAGTTATCGTAAAACTTTTAAAGATTTTATCAAATGTGGAATCGAAAGAAGTAAGACAAAAAAGGATTATAGTAGTGTAATTCAACAATGTAGTCATAAAAAAATCTCCTTTTTAAAGGAAAATCGTGATAAAACAACAATTACTTGGATTGGACACTCTACTTTTTTAATTCAAATAAAAGGAGTCAATATATTAACTGACCCTGTTTATGCTAATCAAATGGCTTTAAAAAAACGATTGTCAGAACCAGGAATACTTATATCAGAATTACCTCCAATTGACATAATTTGTATTTCACATGGTCACTATGATCATCTGGATTTTAATACATTGCGACATTTCCCTAAAAAAACAAGATTCATTTTACCGATTGGCTTAAAACAAAAATTTGTTAGTAAAGGCTATAAAAATGTCCATGAAATGAAATGGTGGGAGTCAAAAGACTTTTTAGGGATCAATATTTCATTTGTACCTTCTCAGCACTGGACGAAAAGAACTTTATTTGACAGAAATAAATCACATTGGGGTGGATTTGTATTCAAAACGTCCAATGACTGTATATATCACGTTGGTGACAGTGCTTATTTTTCAGGATTCAAAGAAATCGGTAAAAGATTTAAAATTGATACAGCAATTATTCCAATCGGAGCATATGAACCTGAATGGTTTATGAAACACAACCATATGTCACCTGAAGAAGCTGTTCAAGCGTTTTTAGATTTAAACGCAAAGTTATTTATTCCAATGCATTACGGAACATTTAAACTTGCAGATGATACTCCTTTAGAAGCTCTAGAGCGATTATGTTCTGAATGGAAAAGGAAAAAAATAAAACCCGAAAAGCTTAAAATTTCTTTACTTGGTGAAACAATTCGTCCCTCAATCGTAGGAAATAAAAAAGAAGAAGCCATTACCTATTAAGCTTCTTCTTTCTTATGTTAAAAAATGAAATGTTGAATAGTAAATCTATTCAGCATAAAAAACGAACCCAATTGCACCTTTTCCTGTATGTGTACTAATTACTGGAGTTGTATAATCAGTTTCATCTAATTCAAGGTTCGTTAGCTGTTGTATTGATTTTCTAAGATTCTCTGCAAGCTCAGTAGCATCTGCGTGTGCAATTCCTACACCTTTTATCGTTTTTCCAAGTGTGTCTTGTTCAAAATATTTAGTTAATGTTTTTACTACTTGCTGGTGGCTACGCACTTTACCAACTGGAGAATAAACTCCACCTTCAAGTGATGCAATCGGTTTAATATTTAGTAAAGACCCAATGAAGGCTTTACCCTTTCCAATTCTTCCACCTTTAACTAAGTTTTCAAGCGTATCTACCATGATATATAAATACGTACTATTTTTAATTTCCGTAAGTCGGTTAACTATGTCTTCAACTGTGGATCCCTCTTCAGCCATTTGTGCTGCCTCAATGACTTGAAAAGCCATCGCTCTTGTAATAAAAGCTGAATCGATTACTGTTACATCACCTTCAACCATCCCTGCAGCTGCACATGCGGTTGAATAAGTACCACTTAAACCGCTAGATAAGTGAATTGAAATGACTTTACTTCCATCGGCTGTCAATTTTTCAAATGTTTCTACAAATGTTCCTACAGCTGGTTGTGATGTCTTTGGCAATTCAACTGATTGTTGCATTTCATCAATAAATTGCTTTGGAGATATATTAACCCCATCTAAATATGTTCCACCATTTATTTGAATTGTTAAAGGAATGACTGTTATATTTAAATTTTCAATTTCTTCTTTTAATAAGTCGGCCGTTGAGTCAGTTACAATCTTAATGTTTGCCAATCATTTCACATCTTTCTTCTCTAAAATTCTACAAAATTTGCAAAGCAAATTCATTATATCATTTTTACTATAAGTTAACAGTAAATATTAAAGTTCCATTAAAATTTCAATAATTGTTTGAAAATCATATTGACATGACGGGAATTTTCAGTTATAAGAGGGACAAGTTGAGGCTTTTGAATTCAAAAAAAAAACCCGGTACTTTTACCGAGTCTTTTACTAATTTATTTGTTGTTCTTTTCGTCTTTGTCTTCTAAAAGATCATTTGTTAATCCTTGTGTAGAACGCTTAAATTCTCTAAGTGTATCACCAAATGCTCTTCCGATTTCAGGTAATTTTTTTGGTCCAAATATAATTAATGCTAAAATTAAAATTAAAATTAAACCTGGAAAGCCTATGTTAGCCATTATTTTCCCCCAACTTCCATCCACTATTAATAAGTAAGTACCAAACTTTCCTTATATAGTAATATTGTCAAAAATTTGTTCATTCGTCAAATAATTTCAAGGAATTTTAATAAATTTTAATAACTTATTTAGTTTTAGTTTACATAATAATGTTATCAGTTCGATTTCTTATTATTAAATTAATTTTTCTTTAAACTGTAAATACTCTTCTTTATTACTAGGTACTACTAAAGCACCACTTTGAATTTTATCTTTGTATTCATTAACCTTTACTAAAATTGGGTCCTCAACATTATTATCCGCTAGTATTAATTTTATACCATCTTCATTTAAACCATAAATTAATGTTTTACCACCATGAAATTCATTCGATTTTGCTTGTTTAGCTAAATCATATACTGCCTGATCAATTTTTTTCACAAGTGAAATAAGAGTTACGTTTTCAGGCAAACCGTGTTTATACTCATTACGGTCAGCCCCTATTACCCATACTTCCCTTTGATTTGATCTCCTAATCTTTTTTGCAGTAGTAAATACGCCTTTACTTGTTAAACCTGCTACAGGAAAAATTATATCAACGTCTTTCATAAAAAAGTCATTTGCTATTCTTGAACCTATTTTAGAGTCATTAAAGGTATTTGAATAGGCTGTTAGAACTTCAATTTCTTTATTTACTGATTTTACTCCAGAAATAAATCCATACTTATATCTGTTAATAATTTCATTGTCATCTCCACCGATAAATCCAATTTTTTTTGTTTTTGTTTTCATTGCTGCTATTACACCTGCTAAAAAACTTCCGTCTTGTTCAGTAAAATTAATACTAATAACATTTGGTTGATCAACTCTTGAATCAATCACACCAAATTTAGTACTTTTATTGTTTTCTGCAACTTTATTCAATACAGAAGATAAATTATTACCTATTCCAATAATCAAATCATAATTTTCATCAGCCAGTTTAGTAATTTTCTTTTCAAAACCTTTAGTACTACTTGTTGTAATGTATTTATAATTCTTATCTTTTTTTAAATTTTCCTCTTTTGCAAATTTAGTAATACCTTTCATAGCAATTGAGTTTACATAACTATTATTTTTACCGTTTGAATTTGAGACAATTCCAATTTTGAAAATATTACTAGACTCTTGATTATTACTGCAAGCCGAAATGACGACTGCTATTATCGAAATTAAGATTAATGCAGTCTTTTTTATATACAAATCATTCACCTCATTCGAATACAATTATTTCTAGTATGAATTTTCGATTATTGTTTTATTCGTTGAAAAGAAGAGGGATTAGGAAATTGAGGGTATTTGGATCTAAAATTTATAAAGCAGGAAGTACATATACCTCCTGCTTTCACGTTGCAAAAAAAAA
>NZ_NUYF01000020.1:0-29867 GCF_002566505.1 Bacillus sp. AFS077874 | reverse complement strand
ATACGAGCTCTTCTAGATATTAATAAAGATGAAAATTGGGTACATAATTTGCTTTCTGATGCGAACCTATCGTTAAAACAAGTTTGTTTTGCAGAGTGGGATTCGAAGAAATTGTATATTCATACTTATTAAATATAAAAAATGAACACTGATTAGTACTAATTGGACTATGTTTTTGTAAGAGAATATATGATAGAAAGTTAGAAAGGATACTTCTAATGTGAAGTATCCTTTCTAACTTTCATCAAACAATTGACCAATAGATTATTAATAAAAAAGCAGATTTACAACTCATGATCATATTCAACTAAAGCATGCGTTAGTTACATATAGAAACTTAATTTATTTAACTTTTACAAAATAGAAATCTGTCCCATTTTCTTGTGGTACAAAGCCTTGTTTGGATGAACTTTTTTCCACCATATTTTGTTCTTCTGCTGTTATAGTTGTGGTTATATCTTTACCTTCAGCTGCATTACCTTCTCTATAATCTTGTTCCTCTCTAGTCACGTGTTTGTATTGGTCTCCGTTAGTTTGTGCATATACCTTTGTATTTTGGAAGTCTTTTGTAAACCCGATTCATAATGCTAAAGCACTTGCAAAACCGATAGATAATACTAATTTTCTTTTCATAAATAAACCTCCTAATATGTTTTATTTGGAAAATAATTACATTTTGTTTCTAAAAATAGAATAACACAATTAACATAAATAACTTGTCTAATATTGTTTAACTATCCTGCCATTTTGTTGAATAAAAAAACGACCCCCGAAGCAGCCGAACGTTTATGAAACTAATGCACTGCGTTAGTTCAATAAGTACCACTCATATTATATAGTTAGTTGACCTTCAAAAACGGTTACTGCTTTTCCTGATAGTAGGACTTTATCATCTAAAACTTTAACTTTTAAAATCCCCCCTCTATCGGATGCTTGGTAAGCTATAAACTCACTTTTTAATAACTTACTCTTCCAATATGGACCTAAACAACAATGAGCTGAACCAGTTACATAATCCTCTTTGATACCTTGAGCAGGGGAAAAAAAGCGTGAAACAAAGTCAAATTCGTTTGAATTAGAATGACTTGTAACAATAACACCACGGACTGGTAATTGGGCAATCAGGTTTATACATGGTTTTAAATTTCTTACAATATCCTCTGAATTTACTTCAACTAAATAGTCTAATTGATTTTTTCCAACGTAAGTAGGCTCAACACCTAAAGCCTTAATCAGTAAATCAGTAACAATTGTCTTCTCCTCAAGAATAGAAGGAAACTCTAATTGAACCCATTCATCTATAAATTGTGATTTAAGAATCCCACTTTTTGTATGATAGGTAATGGTTTTCTCTTTTTCCACGTTCCCGTTTTTCCATAAAAAAAATGAACTTGCTAGTGTTCCGTGTCCACATATTGGAATTTCTGTAGAAGGGGTAAACCAACGTAAATAGTAATCATTTTTGAAGCGATTTAGAAAAGCTGTAACTGGTAAATTGATTTCCTTTGCAATACTCTGCATCCAATGGCTATCTTTCTCCTCATTTAACAAACAAACAGCAGCAGGATTGCCTTTAAAGGCTTGGTCTGTAAAAGTATTTATAATAGTTAAATTCATTTCGCTTCCTCCATCTAATACTACTTTTTATTTAATAATTCCATTTTGAAGATCCTCATATATCACAATTTTTACTTGTAGGGAATTCCTTATCGGCTATTCTGCCAGATTGTTGAAAATTGAGCTGAATGATCAGCCCCAAATTTTATGTAACTAACGCATGCGTTAGTTGGTTAAGAATTATATTATTTCATCAAGAATATCGGTAAGTTTTTCCTCTGAAATTACTCTTAAACCGTTTCTTTTAAGTAATGCTGTTGTGACACCATTTCCAACAACTTTCTTAGCTTTAAATTCACCATTATAGATCACGGCACTTCCACAGGATGGACTGTACTCCTTAAGAACAATTATAGTTGCATTAACTTCTTGAGCTTTCCTTAGTGTATGGTAAGCCCCTTTTATGTAAAGTTCTGTTACGTCTCTACCCGATTTCTCAACTACTTTTGCTTTCCCATCAAGAACATCTTCTCCGTCACCACCTACTATTTCTGCAGGCTCTCTTGGTGTTAAAAAACCTCCAAGTAATTCAGGACATACAGTAATAGCTCTATTTTCTTGTAACAATTTTTGAATCCTATTATCTAAACTATGGGAACCGTTGTATCTTACCTCTAAACCAGCTAAACAAGAACTAACTAAAATCAATGATTCCACCTCACTTTAATTAAATACTTTTTAATGTTGTTGGTATAACTTTACTTTATAATTACTAAAACAAAAAAAATCCATTAGTTGGATATCAATCTATTGTTTTTGTACCTTTTATATCATTACTTATCTTTTCAAAACAAATGTTAACTGTACGTTCATTTGAACGAGTTCGATGCATTGTGTTAGCTGGAATCGTAAAGATTTCTCCTGGTTTTAAAGAGATGGTTTCATCGTTTTCTAAGTCAATAAAAAGTTCGCCTTCTAATACATAAAATAATTCATCGCAATCCTCGTGTTTATGCCAGTGAAAATCACCATTTATTACAGCTATTCTTAGTGCGTGGTCATTTACTTCACTTACGATGAAATTTGTATATTCCATTTGATCCTGAGTCAATTTTTGCAGGTTAATTACTTCTAATTGTCCTTTATTTTGCATAATCTATCTCCTTTAATATTAGTAAATTCTAAATCAAATGAACAAATTAACTTTACCACATTTTGGAATTACCAACACTTCCTTTAACTATTCTGTCATTTACAAATAAAAAAGCTGCAATTAAGCAGCTTTGATATGCAACTAACGCCTGCTTTAGTTACTTAAGGGTTTGAAACTCAAAAATGGAAAAATGTATAATTAGTAGCAAAAGTTATGTATGAAACAACACACAAAATTAACAGTTTTAAAGTCTTGCGATTTAGAAAAAAGATATAAAAATAAATTAAAGTAAAACTTACAAATGATATTATTTCTGGAATTCCTTTAAAATGTTCTCTATATTGTGCACCAACAATAATTGATGCTAATAGAAGATAAAATGCTGTGTAATTAGTTTTTTGTTTCATAATTACCACCCTGTTGTCATCAATTATATACTCTTACATAACTAATATTCGTCGTAAAATCAATAAGACCTTGTTCAACTAAAGCATGCGTTAGTTGTATAAAACTTAAGTTTTCGACTCTTTATGGAAATGTAATCTAATAGTATTAAAACTTTATATTTAATAGATTTTTTAATTCAGTGAGTAATTCTGGATGTTTTGTTTTTGACCAATACATCATTTTTTGCCCACCGCCATTAGAACTTACTTTCTTACCATTAGGCTTCTGAAAAATTATCCTTCCATCTTTAAAAAAATTCATTGTATATACTTTGTTGTCCATTGACTCCTTATCCGATAATGCAAATATGTAATTCCCCTTATTATTTAATTCTTTGTTCTTCTCCATTAATTCATCTTTTGAAGGTTGAACTACTTCCATTTTGTTTACTTTTTCGATAAACTCTTCAATTTGTTTACTACTCTTTATAGTCCTTGATGTTTCTTCAGAGGCTACCCCTTTATCAACACCTTGAACCTTTAAGATAACATATTCACTGGTATTTGGAATTTCTAGAATTTTGGTTTTTGCTTTTACATCAGCAGACTTTGACTGACACGCACATAATAAAATTGTAATCAATATGATTACAGAAATCCTTTGTATATATTTCATTGTAGATCCCCTCCTATAAGTTCATATTCAACATTACAATCAAATTTCCTTTTATTACCATTTATCCTCATTCCACTAAACTGCCTAATACATAAATAAGAAAGTAGGGAAATCTCTCACGAGACTTCCCCCTTATCAAACCGTACGTGCCCTATTAAGGCATACGGCTTACCCATATGTTATATTGATTACCAAGAAGTTGCGTTCCAGGCATTATGCATCCACTCTTGGCTCATTACTATTCCATACCTTTTCTTAATGTTCATCCAATCGGTTTTACCGCAGTAACTCGATTGTTAACATAACATCTTGTCCATGACATGGAGCCATAGGTCGTTCCCCTTCCATTCATTCGGTGTTATGGTCACCGAACTACTCCTGTACTATGAGAACGTCTGACTTCTCCACCAGTTCTTCATCACTTCGGATTACCCTTATAGATTAGAACCCTGCCTGTTCGGTAAGGTGGAGATCTCACGGGGTCATCGCATTTTCCTTCAAGACATACCCTGCACCATCACGTTATAAGCCACATTTTCTCGCTCTGACTTCTAAAGAAAATGCCGTTTTAGTGGGCTTCCTCACTTTTCGCAGAGTCGCCAACTTATCCCGCCGCCGTGCTTCACACTTCTTGCATTAGGGTCTATCTTTTCGTCTACGGGTCTCTCGATTTACCGCATCTCCTTCAGACACTACCTCACGATAATGCCCTAGATTAGACTTCTCGAGCTAGGTCAGTCTCCTCGAGTATGGATTTTCACCATCTGGAATTCATTGTTTTATCCTTCTTCCAGTCGATACACCGCAATGCCGTCTCTGTCCAGATAACAAAATGAAGAGTGTTGACTGGGTCAGCACCCTATGCGACTGCCCGTCGCACAAAAAGCAGCCATTGACTGCTTTTGATCTTCAACTAATGCATGCGTTAGTTGCAGAAGGAATTATTTTTGACTAACCAAATCTGAAAAAATAACTCTATAGTTTTTGCCGATTTTCTCAACCTCAGACATAATACGACTAATACTTAATTCTGCTATTAGATATAATAGCGAAATTTCTCATCATTATTATATTATATTTGGACATTAGCACAATGTGTCGATTGTATTGTTTACCTGTATTGGATACCTCCTTAATATGACTTAAATTTTTCGAATGTTATAAAAAATATTTAATACATGTTTATCAAATTTATTTCCTATAAATTACGAAATTTTCCTTTTGCTATGGTAGCTTTAGAAAAAAAGGAATTCAGTTTGCTATTTAGGGTAAATTAAAAACGAATTTTTTCTTACTTATATGAGTTTTTAGCTTGTTTATTAAAATATTAACCATATAAAGTATTGGAGGTATATTCATGTATGAAACCTATACTGCATTGTTAATTGTAGATATTCAAGCTGGTTCATTTCGGGAGACAGAACCATTATTTAAGGGAGATGAACTATTAAAGAATGTCCAATTACTAATTTCAAAAGCTCGTTTGACACAGACCCCAATCGTTTACATGAAGTACAATGATGGACCAGGAAAGCCTCTTGAGCAAGGAACCTCAGGATGGGAAATTCATTCATCAATTACTCCATTAGTAAAAGACATCATTATTGAAAAAGACTATCCTGATTCTTTTCATATGACAAATCTTCATCAAGAATTAGCTGCTAGAAAAATAAAACGAATCGTCATTACAGGCATTCAGTCCGAAGTTTGTGTAGATGCAACATGCCGTAGTGCTTATAGTCTTGGGTATGAAGTTATCCTTGTAAAAGATGGACATAGTACATACAATTCCAAAATATTACCTGCATCTCAGATTATAGATCACCACAATGACATACTCGGTCAATGGTTTAGTGTTTTAAAAAAGGCAGATGAAATTGAGTTTTAGAATATAATAGTGAAATTTCTCGTCATTTATGTTTTTATACGTGGACATTAGCGTCCTTGTTGATTGTATTGGTTTACTTGTATGGGATATTCCCGTATTTTAACTAACGCATGCGTTAGTTACATAACGAATAAATGAATTTGAATTAACTATGGAACTTATTATAAGGTAGATCTAGTATATAAAAATCGTAAATGAGATCATTGGAAAGCATCTTATTATTGATATTCCATTTAAATCTAAACAGTCTTATCGCCATTCAACAATTTCATCGAGATTTTGTCTTGTTTTTGGACGTTTGGGATTCTCTTTCCGATATCCAAAAGCAACCATACAGGCTACACCGAAATCGTTGTCAGCAATGATACCCTCATTTTGCAAAATAGTGGTCACCTGCTTTTTATCAAAACCTTCTATCGGACATGAATCAATTCCAATTTGAGCTGCAGCTGTCATCATATTTCCTAATGCTATATAGGTTTGTTTATTTGCCCATTCAAAAATGAGACGGTCGTTATCTTCGAGTTCTGTTTCGACAAAGAATTTGTAGAAATTGGAAAGACTTTGCACAATTTCCTCAGGCATAAGATGAATGTCTTTCATCATTTTGATCACGTGAACAGAATCATGTCTTAAGCCATGAATTTTTCTAGCCAATATAACTACAAAATGGCTGGCAGTAGGCAGTTGTCCTTGGGCACCGCCAGATACAGGTTTTAATTTTTCGCGAAGCGTAGCATTCTGGATCACTACAAACTTCCAGGGCTCCAAGCCAAATGAACTGGGTGACAACCTTCCCGTCTCCAAAATAAAGTGAAAATCTTCATCCGAAATCTTTTTATTACTATCAAATGCCTTGCAAGCATGTCTGAAATGGTAAGCTTTTAAAATGTCCTGTTTTTTACTCTCAGTTCCTATCATGTGGAAACACCCTTCCTTTTTCCAATTTATGGATATAAACCAATATATACTCTTTGTTTTAAGAATTATGCTTCATTTTCTATGCAACAAATCTACTAGTTAGCCCCCAAAAAAAAGACTATCGAGACAGTCTTCTGAACTTCAACTATCATTGAAGAATGATATATACTTCCATTCACTGTTGTGAATCTTAGGGTTCATGGATGGCTAATGCATGCGTTAGTTGAAGATTACCAAAGGAAACGGTTCTATTTAGATAAAAAAGGTAAATTTTACCATGACAGATTGATTGTCATATGTATAATGATAGTTAGAAAACTCATCATAGTTTTGCCAACCAAACTATTGAATAAAAAGGAGTGGCAATGTTGGAAAAGAAAAAAATCTTCTATTGGATCATCCCAATCCTATTAATTGTCTTTTTAGGCAATGCTGCGCACGCTACAGTACAACAAGAAACCTCTAAAGTGAAACAATCTTCTGCATTAAAGGGGCAATTCTACCTTGATGACATAGTGAAAATATACATACCATCTACATATAATGTTGATCAACCGATTGATAATACTACATATGTTAACAAGTCGTTAGAAGAATTCTCAAGAATGTTTGGAGGAGCAACAGCCGTTGAGGGGACAGGATCGTGGCTATCTGATGATAATCAATTGGTCAAGGAGAAAGTAACGATTGTATATAGCTATGCAGAAGATTTAGATAAGGTAAAAATTAATCAAATAGTTGCCTATACCAAGTCTCTAAAAGAAGAGATGAAACAAACATCAGTGTCTCTTGAAGTGAATGGGAAAATGTATTTTATCGAATAGCTTGTAAAGAAGCCTAGGTATTTTATATCTCTAGGCTTTTAAGTCTTCATGAATAAAAGTTTATTGGTAAAATAAGAGTTCCAATAGGATAAACTGTTCGTTATTTATAGCGAAACGTATTTTTTGCGTGAAAAATCCTTCTGTTATTCAATCATCTGGCGCGATTGCTTAAGAACGTCTTCAGCTTCAGATAATTAGTTATTAGAGTTTGAATTCACCTTTCAGTTTGAGGTTTTTCACTTAAACTATACTGCCATTTAGCCACCCATGCAGCGCTCGCGCTGCACCACAGCGAATGAAAAAGATTTAAAACCGTCAATACTGCTTCTATGGCTGGGTGAGGAAGGTCGCTGCAGTATGGTGCCATTAGAGCCCATCATTTAGTCTGACTCCAACGATCACGGTGCATCACAGACTGTCGCTCCCTTGCGGGAAGCACTCATGGTAGATTAATCCTATTCTGATTTTTGCACCAGCCTCTATTCTTAAAGCCATAGGAAGGATGAATTCAATGGAAGTTATCATTAATGGATGTTCATAAGGACAACATTACCGCATGTATTATGACACCTGAAGGAAAGGAGATTCAAACGTTTTCTACGAAGACGATTTTTTTAATTAAACTGATGGATTGGATAAGGTCACATGGATGTACTCATGTCGCTATGGAAAGTACAGGGGTGTATTGGAAACCCATTGTTAATCTGATTGAAGCTGAAGAATTAGAGTTTTTTGTCGTCAATGCACAACATATGAAATCTGTTCCTGGACGAAAAACTGACGTAAAAGATGCTGAATGGATCGCTCAACTTCTCCGCCACGGATTATTGACTGCTAGCTACGTTCCCGATCGAACTCAAAGAGAGTAAAGAGAACTGGTTCGATATCGTCGAAGTATTATTGAAGAACGCTCTAGACAACTTAATAGAATACAAAAAGTACTGGAAGGTGCAAATATTAAATTAGGCTCTGTTGTTTCAGATATTATGGGTGTTTCAGCTAAAGAAATGCTTAACGCCATTGCAGATGGCGAAGAAGATCCTACGAAACTAGCAGGTATGGCTCGTCGCTCATTGAAGCGCAAAAAAGATGAACTTGAGCTAGCTCTACGAGGGTATGTTAATCCTCATCAACGTATGATGCTGAAAACAATACTAACTCACATAGATTTTCTAACTGAACAAATTGAAAAACTCGATTCTGAAGTAGCACAGAGAGTAAGTTCTTATCAAGAAGACATAGAACGACTGGACTCAATCCCTGGTATCGCTACACGTATGGCTGAACAGATACTAGCCGAAATTGGAACAGACCTTGAGAACCAGTTTGGAAGTGCCCCTCGATTATGTTCTTGGGCAGCATTAGTTCCAGGACATAATGAAAGTGCTGGTAAAAGGAAATCAACTAAATCAAAAAAAGGCAATAAGTATTTAAAATCAGCATTAACTGAAGCCGCACATTCAGTAGGTGCTTCCAAAAACTACCTTGGAGCAATGTATCGAAGAACAGCAGCACGAAAAGGTAGGAAAAGAGCAGGAATAGTAGTAGCACATGCCATGTTAAGAATCGATTATTATCTTCTGACTAGGAAAGAAATGTACAGAGACTTAGGAGAAGATTATTATGACAAACAAAAAGAAGTATCAATGGTCCGTTATTCAGTTCGAAGACTTGAAAAATTAGGGTATTCTGTATCGATCCAAGAAGTCTCATAATCCATCAACCACTAATATTTTTTTACAGTTGGACGCTTTTTAAAAATAAAATAAAGACGTCTTCTTTAGTTATGCATTTTTTTACCTGAATACCGTAAGGTTTTTTCATGGTAGCTGCATAAGAAAAACGATCCTTCGTTATTGAAGAATCGCACTGCGTTAGTTGAATAAGAAATGATTATAGATTTTAATGAATGCTATGTTTTTCTTCGATATAATCTACAATAGATTCATAAATACCTTTATTACTAGTTCCTAGGGGACCTGTATCACCTTTACTTATTAACTCTTTTGCACTATTTAATGCACTAAGGCTATTTCCAATTTGTATATTAGCTAACATTTTCATCAGTTCTTCATGATAAAAATCTGATTGTTGTATGACGAATTTATTGAAATTATCTACATTATTTTCTATTGAATTTATAATCGTCTTGAAAGTATCAATAAACCATTTTACGTTTTGTCGAATATCATCTTCAATATTAGCTAAGCTGTTTTCAACAATATCAATCTCTTTAATAGTATAGATTGGAGCTACAAATGCTCCTACTGCTCTTAAGCTCATAGGTTCTTTTGCATTTTCTTGTATTTCAATACTTCCCAAAATAGATCATCATGGCTAAACGGTTTTATATTACATTTCATACTAATTGAGATCTCAGTATCATCTGTAAAATTTGTATAATAAACTCCCACTACAAAAAAATCTCCTACCTTATTAAATAAACAGTTAGACCTTTTTTTAAAACCAAATTCTTTTGCTAATGCTCTCATGGTCTTTTCTTGAATTTTTTCAATTTCTTATATAAAGCCTTTCGTTCTTTTTTCAAAATTAATCCACACCTTATCTCATTTATTTCTTTAAATAAAGTCTAAATATAACCTCATATAATCAATATTATTTTAACAAAATCCACATCATTATCACATTCCTTAACAAGAATCCTTATGCAACTAAACTGCCATTTTGTTGAATAAAAAAATCGACTAAATAGCCGATCTCGTTGTTCAACTAATGCTGAGCGTTAGTTAAATAAGAAGTTATTATTAATCCCATATTTTAGGGCGGTCTATTCCCATTGTTCTCATGTAATCTAACAATTGACCTGTGTGAACAGACTCGTGATAAGCTATACGCAACAACATATCTCCAAGTGTTCTCACATATCCTACGTCAGAACGGTCAATATTTATATTTTCTAAATCACTTATGTTAATATTCTTAATGTATTTTAAGAAGTCTTCACGGTATGGCTGTGCAAATGAAAGTTCATTATCAATTGTTGTGAATTCCTGATTATCAAAAGGATTAGATAATTTAGATAATGCTTCACTACCTCTTCCAATAAGAATTTGATGATAAAGAAACTCGGCTTCTAATAAGTGTCTGATCATTTCAGCACAAGTAAGTGCACCTTCATCAGGCTTCCAGTTTAACATTTGTTCGGGTATTGCTTTCCAAACTTTGATACTCCTACGTCTAACTTCTTCAAAATTAAAAATAATTAAATCGTTTATGTTCATTAATCTATTTTCTCCCTTTCATATGTTCTAAGGTTATTGATTCTAGATACTTATTAAAAGTCCTTTTTTTATTAAACCAAACTGCCAGTTTGGTTAATAAAATAAGACCGACAAGTCGTCGATCATGTTGTTCAACTAACGCATACTTTAGTTGAATAAGCATTCACATTCCCAATTTGGAAAATCACGATTATGTTCAAGAATATAATCTTTCATTATTTTTGTATCTTCTGGCAATCTTGACTCTAATTCTGTCCAACCAACAAATTTTATCCTATTAGGTAGTTCAATCCGACCAGTAATAGTATCAAAAAAAGCCTCCCAATTTTCTTCATAAATATTTGGAAAATTTAGCCTTTTTTTCAACAGTAGATGGAACTCCCTAGTAGTTCTTACGTTCGATACATCAATTTCTACTTCTGTGATCTCTTTTTCTTTTCTATTAAGTAAATGATAAATTGAAAACAATAATACTATTACTAATACTTTTATAGTAACTGACACATTTATATCCCCTTAAAGTATTAGATATAATTCCACCCTTAAAACAATTTCCATTATATGTTAATTTTAACACTAAAATTATATCCATTCTAGATACTAACGAAGAATTCTTATACAACTAACCTGCCATTATGTTGAATAAGAAAATGCGATCTTCTATTGAAGAATCGCATGCGTTAGTTGAATTACTACTTTTTAGGAATTATATTTTTCTAGCAACTCGGATACAGCAATACCGTTTATTTTTAAACCCTCAATGTTGGAGTTAACTATATTAACATTTTGTAAGTTACATTCCTCAAAAGTAACATTTGTTAAATCGGAATTTTTAAACATGGCACCTCTAGATTCAGATTTATGTACCTTTAGTTTACAGAATAAAAATTTATTTATTAAATTATGCAGCCATATAATGTAGCGGTCGATCGAATAATGATCATCCGCTATTTGTTGTTTAACTAATGCATTGCGTTAGTTGAATTAAAATCCCACCTTGTAGTTGTTAAATATATTGACAGGAGACAAAAATTCGCTTTAATGAAGAATTTTACGGACTCATTCCATAAGCTAAATTAAACATAAAACCTAATATGAAAAATAAAAAAACTAAAAATAATAATCTTAAAAAAACAAATAACTTTGCTCCTTTATTTTCTGCTTTTTTAAATTGTTTATAATGAACAAAGCTCACAATAATTATCACTGGAATGAAGAGCCAAAGAGTTGTTGCACCAACCCAATCGGAATTTTTATCCCAGTAATCATTTGATACCGAAGGTAATGGTGATACCTTGTAGTTAGTTACATACTGCTCATCCATATTATTTTTAACTTTAATGAAAACGAGGGATATGACAAAATAGTACATTACAATTAAAGACTTGACCCACCAAAATAATACTTTATTTAGCATCACTACTAAAATAATTATAGCCAAACTAAAAAACAATCCTGCATATTGAGCCATCAGTATCACCCCATAATCAAATAAACACAGCACCAAAATATAATTTTCAACTCTTTTACATTACCATGTTTTACCAATTATTTGGCTGTTTTCTATGCTTTTT
Organism: Bacillus sp. AFS077874; assembly: GCF_002566505.1. Lineage (NCBI taxonomy): Bacteria > Bacillati > Bacillota > Bacilli > Caryophanales > Bacillaceae > Bacillus > Bacillus sp. AFS077874. Next base: position 17,646 of record NZ_NUYF01000020.1, on the reverse strand, counting down.
TTATTGAACTATACTGCCATTTTGTTCAATAAAAAAGGACCGACAAAATCGTCGATCACGTTGTTCAACTAAAGCACTGCGTTAGTTGCATAAGGTCATGATTAGTAATTGTGGTGAAATCGAACTTTATAAGCTTATTTCTTCTTTCGCATAAAAAGGGAAAAAGCTACCAATAGTAATCCAATTATTATAGCTGGTGTTGCATTCAAGATAATTACCTCCAATATTCACTTAGGAGCTAATCCTTCAGCTCCTAAATTTTGTTCAACTAACGCATGCTTTAGTTGAATAAGCTGCTTATTCTCCAAAGAAATAGAAATATAGCGATAATAGATATATACATATATAAACCCAAGATCCAATTATCGAAAGGAAATTAAAACATCCTTTATCTTTTCTATTCAGTATTACATTTAAAATAGCCATAATTACCACTACTATAAATAAAGGTGCTACTGCTAATTTAGAGATAAGTTCTGGAAAGGGCATTTCCATCAATTTGTCATCCATATTTCTCCCCCTAACTTAAGTCTAATAATAGCATAATTATCCAATTTCTTATTTAACTATCCTGCCATTATGTTGAATAAGAAAAGGTATATTTTTAGTTCAAATATTAGCCCAAATTAACAAAACTTTCTTGTTGGCATTAAATATATGTAAAATTTCTAAATAAAATAAATAATGACCCTTATAAAAAAGGGTCATTTCAATCTAAATAACGCAAATTTGTTGCAGTACTTTAAAGTAATCACAATTATTTCTCCATGCATACGAGGCATTATTTAAGTTAAAAGGATTGTCTCCTGACCAAAAGTGGAGTCCTAAATCAACTAAATTATTTGTACCCTCACCATCATATAAAGAATAGACTAAGTTGGAATTTTCTTTTTTAAAATACCAATCAAATGGTCCGTTTAAAGGCTCAGTGAAATCGATATGTTTAAAGATTTTAGGGATAGCAGCTACATAACAAGCCCTTATATAGTCTTTATGTTCATTCTTAAAATATTTCATTAAAATATCATAATTTTCCTCATGTTCAAGGCAAATAAAATACATATATCCCCCTCCATTTTCAAAGTTAGCTAGATTTAATTAATTAAAAATATATGTGGACATCAACTCTTTCATGATTTATGTCTTATTTATTTTTATAAGTTAGATCAATTTAATTCTATTAATCTACAAATCTTTGAAGGGAAATAAAAGTTTTTATCGAACTTATGTTTTACAAAGCTTGATTCGGAGGGAAATTATGTTACTCGACCTGGGTGAAAAAATGCGAGAATTACGGCTTCAAAAAGGGTATGGTTTAAATGAATTTGCTAAAATACTAAGTATTTCACCGAGTTACTTAAGTCAATTAGAAACAGGAAAAACGGAGAATATTTCCTTCTCCCTACTTCAGAGATTGCAAGAAGAACTTGCATTATTGCCATTAAATTTAGATGAAAACTCTAGAATGAGACGTTTATTTCAGCAAATGGACCTGCTAAAAGAAGTGGATGAAGAATCATATGAGTTTGTTCTTTTTAGTCTAGAGTCGAATATAAAGTGGTTTATCGAAAAGAAAATTAGGTGAGATGGTCTATTGGCGGAGAAAACTAGTTTAATAATAGGCTATTTTTCTTTAGTCTCATCATTGGATCTACCTGATAGATCCGCAAGTTCGCTATGGCCTACTTTATCTTCCATATTAGGAGGTGGGGGTGACTCAGGATTTTTTTCTTCATTAAAAAGTTTTTTCAACTTTGGATAAAACACTTCATTAAAGTAATTTAATACTATTTCTCCCCTTGTATCCCCCGTTATAACTTTATCCTCAATTTCAACTTCATAAACTTTTTCTTTGTCAACCTTGTATTCTTTCTCCTTAAAATACCTTCCACCATCATAAAACAACTTATACGCTTCTAATGCTGAACTTTCAAATTTTGCTTTTTGTTTTTGATCTTTAATTTCAGCACCTGAAACCTCATTATAGAATTGTTTAAAAAGTTTAATAAAATTTTTTTTATCTTTACTTATAGTCAATTCATCTTTCTGACTATTATTGGTTTGAATTTTATTAGCATCACCTTTATTCTTTTTTTTTTTTGGTTTATCTTTTGAATTTTTAACTAATTGAATCTCTTCTTTTAATTTCTTTAATTCATTTTTTAATTCCACGTACTGATTATCAAACTTATTAAAATCATTTTCTATTTTTACTTTTATACTTTCATTATCGTTTTCTATTTTATCTATTTTGTCTAATTTTTGAATTGAACTCCCATACTTTTGTTCAAATTGAATAAAAAATTCATCATATTTTCCATCCTTTTCATTTGATCTGTTTGGTGGGAGATTATTTTGATCTTCTCGCTCTTCTTCATATTCTGTATTTTCAGTTGTAGTCTGCTTCTCATTTATTACCTCATATTTAATCTCTTCTTTAATCTTTTCTTTAATCTCTTCTTTTAAACTTTCAACAGAGGTATCATTTTCCTTAAACAGTGATGCTGCACTTAAGGGTATGTTATCTACCCTTTCTTTGTATACGCGTACCATATCTAAGAGTCCTAGTCTTTCTTGTTCAATAAATTTTACTAAATCCGATTCCTTTATTTTGTAACCATCTTGGCGATAGCTATTTGTGATTGCTTTTATTTTCTTATCTCGAATCCATGTACGAAGAGTTTGTATCGAGTCAGTTAGATAACAATCCATCAGGATCTTCAATGCTTCTTCCAAATTGTATTCTCTCTCCATTTGCCACCTCCTAAAGAAGCCCGTTCATATCAAGATACGATGGTTTTATCTTTTTATGAACCATTTAGATAATTTTTTGGATCAGAACTAAAAAACTAGAATATTACACTAACAATGTTGTTTCCTTAACATTGTTAGTGTAATATTTAGTATTCAATATTGTATATGCAATGTTATTTAATCAATATACCTTAAGTAATATTGAATCATTAATATTCTATTTGCAATATTGAACCATCACAAAAAACCGTTTTTTCAATGGTTTTACGAAAAACCGCCGTAGGATGAAAAAACGAAATAACAGAATATATAGAATTCTGCACAAATTGTCGAATCATGCATGGTGCTAAGGTTCAGTCATACCAAGGCGGTTATTCATAACAATGGCTATATCATGTTGTGTTGTCATGATAATTATTGGTACTATGACCTCCTCCGACTCCCTCTTTACAGTCCGCCATTTCGCTTTTACTTATAGGCTTTCTAGCTCCTTTAATATTAAGGGTAAAGTAGGGTCTCCCCAGTTCCGTTAATTACTTTCTTTACATATCATTCCCCATACCCCGAGAGATTCTTGGGTGCTGTTCCAAGTTCTATACACCTTCCATGGTCTTCGCCTCTTATTCCCAAGCTCGACTTCTCTTTTTCCTCTTTTGAGGTTCTTTTTGACGAGGCGGCAGGATTCACTTTATGTTACAACCTGTAAAGTTGCTCGTAATTCCGTAAGGAAGTTACTTTATCACAGGGCTTCAACCTTAGGATTTCTCCACCAGTTGCCTGTTAGCTACTAGGCGATTTGGTTCTTACCTAGACTGGACTTTCACCAGTTAGCAATTAACGGCTTACTGGGCACGCGAATAAAAAAACGATCCTTCGTTATTGAAGAATCGCAGTGCGTTAGTTAAATAACATAGTAACAAGAACCTCTAATTTTAGACCGTCTTTTTTTATTGTAATACTTCCACCTATTTAATAAACTCAGCTCTAAGTAAATAGACAACATCATAGTCTCTTATTTCATCAATATGTTTATTCACATCTCTATAAAAATCATCAGTAAGCGAATCCATACGATTTCCCTCTTTTTTATAACAAATGCTAGCTAAGACTATATTATTTTTAATAGGGTTGTTTTCTGTTTGGTTGCTTCCCGAAATACTAGTAACGCCTTCTAATCCATCTTTAAAAGTCGTTTCCAACTGATTAACTATATCTGTTGAACCATCACTATTAATACTGATATTAAACAGAGATTGATTTTGATTATTAGGTGTTTTAGAAGTTGTAAAGATAATTGAGCCATCCTCTTTAATCCCAGAAGTAATATGATCTATCTTATCTCCAACTAATTTACCAAATTCATATTTTTCAATCCAAACAGATAATTCCTTGTAATTACTTTTAACATTGAAGTCATAAACAAAAGATTTATCCGATGTTGTTGAAAGTATTGCCTTTTCTCTTTTTGTCAACTTAGCTTCAGAAATAGCATTGTTTGATTTTGGGTTATTAGTACAAGCACTCATAGAAAATACTAGCAAAATTAATATTGTTGTGGATATAATCTTTTTCATTATTTCCTCCTATAACCTTAGTAGCAATAATTATAACCCAAATATTGGTAAATTTGTTAAAAATCCTTATCCAACTATCCTGCCATTTTGTTGAATAAAAAAAGAGCCGATCACAGCTCCAAAATGTTAACGAACTAACGCATGCGTTAGTTCAATAAGATTCAATTAATCAATGGTTTATATACTTTGAATAATAGCGTTGGAATACTTTATAAATCTCCATTAACTCATTAATTTCATCAGTTAATATTTTTTCTATTTCATTAATTTGTTCATTTCTTAAATCAACTGATTGCAAACTTTTTTCATATATGTTTAACATTTCATAAAATATCACACAATCGATCTTACAATTAAAACAACCATCAGAATAATCACCTGATTTTAATAAAAATGTATTCCAAGAAAATTCATTGTCTTTATATCTTAAATAAAGACATGCTAAATGGAAATTATTATATTTTATATAATAGTCGGGGCTTAATGTTTCTAAATCAGAATAAGCATATTCAGAAATGATCTCCCGTGCATTCATTGAGTTTTTAGTTACAGATAATTCTAAAATCCAAACAGGTGGATTTTCTAAAGACTCAATAATTGAATCACACCATAAATAGTAGTGTTTGTAGCCAATTAATCCTGAATCGATCATCTCAACAATTATCTTCGCAGTATCTTTACTTAGATCCACACACATTCTATGACTGTCCCTTCTACTATATTTCTCTCTTAAACAACCGTTGTTCCTAATTAACTAAAGCATGCTTTAGTTGAGCAATAATTTAAAACCATACCTTATGCATTCCTTTTAGAAACAGTTCTGTAATAGGGAATCCAGAACTTTCTCCAATAACGGAATCTATTCCACAATATGGACATATTGCAGTTTTTTCATTATCACACCATTCTTTAATCTCTGACGGACTATATATTTTTAAACAGTAAAAACAACCACATAATTTGTCTTTTTCTAATTCATTTCTATGATGACTACTAAACCGATGTGCTTTATCAAACTGTGTATCCATAATGAATTCTCCTTAAGTATAAATAAAAATATAAACACTTTTATTTTACCATTTCTTATTGCACTAAACTGCCAAAAATCACAAAAAAGGCTGTAAAACAGCCTTTCGAGATCTTCAACTATCGCATGCGTTAGTTGAATAAACATCCAAATAAGTTATTTATCTTTACATTAGAAATTAAGATTGATCTTGTTTTTTAGTTTTTCTATAAATCAAGAATATGAATATTAAAAATACTGGAATTGATAAATACATACCCAAAAGTATATTAGCGATTAAACAACTAAAAAAACCTCTTTTACCTAACTTTTTAAAATGTTTTTTCTTAGCATAAAAGTATACGATAATTCCAAAGAAAGAACCCATTACAACAGAACCAAAAATTGCACCAATTATATGTACGATTTCTAAATTCAATATTATTACATCCTTCTGTTTTAATTCTTAAATCAACATTCAATACTTTCTTTAACCTTGTATAACTTATTTATGCCATTAGCTATACTTCTTAAAATTTCCCATAATGCTACTAATAGTAACCATAATCTTTTATGTAAAATTTTACAAATCCAATTTTTTCTTATTGAATTATCCTGCCATTTTATTGAATAAAAAAAGCGACTATTCAGCCGATCTGGTTGTTCAACTAAAGCATGCGTTAGTTATATAAGAAAATTTCATAATAAGTTAAATAATAAATTTTATAACTTCCACGTGATACCAAGTTCTTCAAATGAAATTCTACTTTCACTTAGACCTTCTTCATCTTCTGACCCAATCATTTGAATTTCTTTTTCACTTAATACGATTTCTTTAGTCGGATTTTCAATCTTACGTTTGAAAATGGATTTTAGTAGGACTATTTGAGTCTCAGACATTTCATATTCTTCTTCCCACTCATTTATAGCATTTTCCATATTATCAATTTGTCTTTCAAAAAGGAATCCGCCATTTTTAATAAAATCCTCATATGTATCATGCGAGTATATTTCATCAAGATTTCCCCAAAATGCAGTTGTTATCACTGGGACTGTCTTCCCGTCAATCTCATCTAATAAATATAGAAGAGCTTCTTCTGATGCTACTTCTTTAGCTTTTTCTGGTGCATCCTTAATATATTCGATAGCATTTATGTACTCTAATGCCCTTTCGCTATTTTCATTTCTGAAAGCACCTACTAAAAAATTTGGATGAAAAGTTATAGTGCCACGCGTACCAGAGCTATCTTGAACACTATAATTAAACCATCCCAAGATTGTTCATGAGAAATATCAGGATATGAGCCACCATAATTGCATGGGCTATCGAAGCTAAAATACAGCCTTCCCAAAGTTGATTTCTGTCCCAATTTAACTTGCACATATACCGCATTCCCTTCACTTTTGGCTTTAATATTAACTACATTTTACCATATCTCTTATGCAACTAAACTGCCAGTTTGTTTAATAAAAAACGAGTCACAAAAGTGACTCGTGATCTTCAACTAAAGCACTGCGTTAGTTGAATAGGGTTTTATCACATACATAAAGATATTTTTATCCAATAAAAAAAGTAAAGCCCTAAATAGTAATAGTGCTTTACTTTTTTTGGTACTAAATTTTTATTTTAAAGTTACCCCATTCACTTTACGAACAAATTTCTCTTGTTTTAATACAATTGTCTTGTCCCACGAACCATCCATAGGTAATTCTACTTTATAAACACCTTTTGAGACTCTCTTTAACTTAGCATCTACTTTATGATTCATACTTTTCATTTTTAAAATTATTTCCACTGAATCAACGTTAACTAATTCATTCTCGTTATTTTTTAAAGTTACCTCATAGCTATGTTCTGAATCTTTGGATGTTGGTTGATCAGATAGAGTGACAATTATATTATCTAAATATTTGTTTGAGACTGCTGCTTCTTCTGACTTACCACATCCGTAAAAAATTGTTACAGCTAACAATAAAATTATTAAGCTATTTATTATTTTCATAATACACCTCTATTTATCTCTATTGTTTTTTTATTACTAAAAAAGCTAAGCAAACTTATAATAGTAAGCTTAGCAACTTTCAGTAATAAATTTTTATTTTTATTGCATTCCAGGTTGTTGAACTATCTTTTTTATAAATTTAACTATAAACTCAATTAAACCTATTACAAAGATTGATATACCAACCATTGGCATTAAAAGTCCACAAATTACTGAAATCAATAAAACACCTAAATAGAATTTATTTCCTTCACTTGCTTTTGGAATCCCAACTGTTCCTGTTGGACGGCGCTTCCACCACATAGTGATTCCACTTCCTACGATTAATACAAGTGATAAGCATGCAATCAAATTAATAATTAAGTTTGCCCAGCCAAAATATCGTCCTTCATGTAAAGCTATCCCTGTTTCAACTGTTTTATCAAACGTACTGTAATCTTTCCAGCGATAATCAAGTAGTGTTTTCCCACTATATTGATCAATATCCATCGTTACATAATTTTTTACGCTACCCGCTGCCCATCCGTAAGTAGATATTAAGTAAACTCCTTTATCTCCTTCTGGCATAGAAATTGTGTATCCAGGATAAATTTTTGTTTGTTCAGCAATTTTAACTACATTTTCAATCGGTAACATTCCTTTATTGCTATACACTGATTCTGGAACAGGAATATTTTCGGCTGCCCATGGTGTTTTGGCTACATCTTTATTTATCTTTGTTGATTGAATACTACCATCCCATAGATGCTCAGGTGCATTTGAAAGCTTAGCTTTTGTTACGAATGTATTTAGTCTTTCACCAAAAGAGCTAGCCCAAGGTAATCCTGATAAAACTAGAACTATCAAGAAAATTGTCATCCAAAATCCAGTGTTTGCATGTAAATCTCTCCAGAACACACGTGACCCTTTTCTCATGCGAATACGAAGAATACTTAAAAATGATTGTTTATTACGTGGGAAGTATAAATATAATCCTGTTGCTAATAAAATAATTGCCCATGATGCAGATAATTCAACAAGATTATCCCCTAATTTACCAACCATAATTTCACCGTGAAGTTTTACGATGATTTCCATTAAGCGTTTATCATTTTGAAGTTCACCTAATACTTTCCCTGTGTATGGATTGACAAAAACTGTATAACTAGCTTCACCTTTCATAATTCCAATTTCAGTTGACCGCTTTGGATCTTTCACATCTGTAAAAGAAGAAATTGAATCGTTAGGATATTTGTCTTTTACAGCTTTTAACTGTAAGCTGGGTGTAAGTTCTTTCGTACCTTGCTGAACAAAATGTAAATCTCGATCCAACATTGGTTCAACATAAGGTCTAAATAAATAGATAGAACCTGTAACCGCTAACAGAATTAAGATTGGTGCAAAAATCATCCCTCCATAAAAATGCCATCTCCAAATTGCTTTATAAAGAGATGTCTTTTTCGAAGAAACTTGTTCAGTTTGAACAGAATTTAGTCCTATATTTATCTCCATTTGGTTTTACCCCTCAATAATTTTTATCTACTTGTGAAAGTATAAATTCCAATTGTGATAAATTAATGAAGTTTTAATGAAGTTTTAAAAATTCACTTTGATAATTTTGATAGAAGTGGTAAATATTAATTACAAAAAAAAGAGAATCCTTCACAAGATCCTCTGTTTCTCACTTTCTACGAGCTTCGCTCTCCATTTAATTCTCCATACCTACTCCTTAATTCGCTACTTTTATAGTTCTGCTTAAAAAGCCCTTCATCGAATGGAACACATATGTTACGAGTAGCGTTAAAGATTATTAATATAATACAATTATCAAATAATTTCGGAATATGTTCAATCAAATAAAACCTCTTTAGGAGATATATAAATGTTTCTATATATAATAATTGGATTCATCATACCCTGGATTTTAGGTGTTTACTTATTTATAAAAATGCCAAAATTAATTATTATTTTTGTACCGATTGGAATAGCAATAGCCTTCTTAATAAATACGGTAGGTTTTAATTACTTTTGGAGATTAAAACATTCATATAATGAATTATCATTATCTGCCTTACCATTTGATTTAGGAATATATCCAATATTAACGTGTTTATTTATTATTTCTATATATTATAAGAAATTAAAGGTATATTTAGCCATTATAATTTTCACAGTTTCCACAACATTATTTGAACTGTTAGGACATGTGAAACATCAAGTAATATATAGAAATGGATGGAATATTTATTGGACATCCGTAAGTTATTTTGTAGCATATTTGCTTATTTATTTTTACTATAAGTTAGTAAATAAGTACGAGGTCTTAAATCGTAGATAAGATAAACATAGCAGCTTTGTATTAATTAAATTGTTATCATTGGTTAACTATTTTTCTTCTAATTTGAAAAACCATATTTTGAATAATAAAACCCACTATTAATATGATCACTAATACCAAAGTGATTGTTGCACCTGGTGGTGTTCCCAATGTATATGAAGATGTTAAACCTACAAACATACTACAAATTGCTGTTAATACCGCTAATAAAAGAACCCATTTAAATCCCTTCGCAATTCGAATCGCGAATGCAGCAGGGAGAACAAGTAGTGCGGAAACAAGTAACACTCCAATTGTAGGAATAATAGCTGAAATGACAACACCTGTTAATACACTAAACGTTAAAGATAATAAATTTGTATTTACCCCGCTTGTAAAGGCAGTATCTTCATCAAAAGTCATTAAAAATAGCGGTCTTTTTAACAATAAGAAATAGAATAATACGCCGATTGTCACTCCAACCATCAAATAGACTTGTTTCTGAGTAACAGTAACAATTGATCCAAATAAGTATTGTTCTACATTCGTCGTCATCCCTCCTGCACTAATGCTCATTAAAAACAGAGCAAGTGACAGTCCTGCTGCCATTAGGATTGCAATCGATACTTCTGAATATGATAGATATGCTCTTCTCATATACTCAATTGCAATTGCTCCTATGACCACTACTAACATACTGGATAATGTTAAATCAGCATGAATAAAAAAACCAATTGCAACACCCGCAAGAGAAATATGAGATAGTGTATCTGCCATTAAGGCTTGTCTTCTTAAAACTAAAAATACACCTAATATTGGTGCGATTACCGCGATTAATCCACCAACCCAAAATGCCCGTTGCATGAATTCAAGGTTAAGCATCTCCATAAGCCATGTTCTCCTTTCTCTAGATGTATGATTTTATCAAGATATTGTTCAACTTCCTCTTTTTCATGAGTCACCATAACGACTGTTCGATTATGCCTTTTAACTTGATGACCCAAAAATTGATAAAAGTTTTCTCTACTTTCTTTATCCATTCCAGTAGTAGGTTCATCTAAAACTAATAAATTAGGTTCAGAAGCTAATACACGAGCAATACAAATTTTTTGTTTTTGTCCCCCAGACAATGAACCAATTTTATGATGTCGATACTCCCACATACCTACCATTACTAGTGCATTCTTAATTATTTCGTGATCTATTTTATTCATTTTTTCGTACCATTTTTTTTGATTAAATCTACCCGATTTCACCAATTCAATTACTGTACTTGGAAACCCTACATTAAATGAAGCGATTTGTTGTGGCACGTATCCAATTTTTATCAGCTCATTATTTGCATCTTTTTTAATTTGAACGTCACCACTCCATGGTTTTAATAAACCGAGCATTAGTTTTAAAAGAGTTGATTTAGATGCACCGTTTTGACCTGTAATTCCAATAAATTCCCCTCTATTTACTTCAAAACTTACATTATCTATAACGGAAGTATGATTATAACCAAATTTGACATTTTTTAACTGGATTAAACTCATAGTTTCTTTTCATTTCCTTTCTTAATTAAGTAAAAGCGTGACACTAAGTAGGAACACGCTTTTTACTTAATTACTATTTATTTTCTAATACTTTTTTTAATATTTGTAAGTTCTTCTCCATAACGCTTATATAATCAATTCCTTGTTTTTGTTCTTCTTCACTTAAACCTTCAAGTGTATTTAAGACAGCTGTTTTTGCACCAACTTCATTTGCTAGAGTATTCGCTACTTTTGGAGAAGCCACTTCCTCAAAGAAGATTGTATTAATATCATGACTCTTTGCAAATTGTTTAAGATCCGCTAATCTTGATGGACTTGGTTCATTCGATGGAGATAAACCAGCAATTGGTACTTGAACTAAACCGTATTGCTTTGTTAAATATCCAAATGCTGCATGCTGCGTAATAATTTCTTTATTTTTCATATTCATTAATGTTGTTCGATATTGGTCATCAAGTGCCTGTAACTTCTTAATATAGTCATCGCTATTTTTTTTATATTCCTCTTTATGTGCTGGATCAACATTAATAAGAGCTTTTGTTATATTTTGAACTTCCTTCTGAGCTAATACTGGACTTAACCACACATGTGGATCCATTTGTTCGGAATGGTTATTATTACCTTGTTCTTCTTCATTTTCTTTTCCTTTAATCAGAGATATTCCGCTACTTGCTTCTATAAATGATGATTTTTTGTTACTTAAACTTTTTTCAATGTTTGGAACCCAAGTTTCCATATATGGACTATTATAGATAAATAAATCAGCATTCTGAATTGCTCCAACATCTTTTGGTGTTGGTTCCCATTCGTGGGGTTCAATTGATGATGGAATTAATAGTTTAATATCGGCATTTTCTTTTGCAACATTTTTAGTAAATTCATAAACAGGATAAAAAGTAGTCACTATTTTAATTTTTTTAGATTCATTTTCCTTTGATTTATTCGAAGTAGAAATCGATTTAGATGAACATCCTGCTAATAAAAAGAGGGAAATACTAATTGATAATAACGATCTTAATTTTATATTTTTCATATCACTAAACAGTAAAATTTATATTTTACTGTAAGTGCACCGCCCTTCTATCTAATTCTAGAATTTATTTTATATTTTTAAACGTAATAATTACGATTTACTAAGCAAAAATAGATACTTACCATAAAATAAGCAAGTAGAGTACGCTTAATATTAAAACGAAACAATTACGTTTTCAATGTATTTCTGATTAAAAATTAATTAAACTTTCCTAATCAAAATAAACATATGGATCTTTTAGTGGTTTTATTTCTACTATTTTTTCTAATTGAATAATAGGTTCATAAAATTTTCCGATTTTCACTTTATGAATTGTACCAGTTACGTTTACCCACTGATCATTTTTATATGCTGAAACCTCTTTTCCCTCAACCATCAACCCAAACACTTGAGCATCAGCTACGCAACAGGTAATAGCGAAACGCGATACATAAATCTGATTTTTTCTTGTTTGCTTATCACGATATACAAAACCATTAAAAGATATTTTTTTACCTACATAATGATCTACACTATCCTGTACATCTGAAATAATATGTCCATACATCGAATCATCAACTTTTATGAATTTCGAGCCATTATCTTTTACCTTTATTTTTTTGGATTGTTTTTTTACTATATTTTCGCTATAAGAAATACTTCTTTTTGAAGCAATACTTGCTCCAAGTACATTTGTTGAAAATAAGCTACTTGTTATAACTGGAATACTGATTAAAATTACTAAACTTAAAGTCCTATTTTTTTGATTCGAGCAACAATTACATGAAGTATGATGTTCTTTTAGCAATTCAAAGAAGTGAATTAATCCAATAAGTATACAGGCAACTAAAGTAATGATTGTGAATTTCACCATCTTTGGTGCAATGAAATATTGAATATCTCCTGAAACTAAAAGCTTCATAAGCATTAGAACAATCCCGAAGAAAAACACAGAGCGTAATCGATTTTGAAAAGAAGACATTTATTCACCTCACCAATATAAATTCCAAATCGACGTCACTACAAATACGACACTTGCAGTTAAGAATATATATAAAAATACAAATCTTTTCTTGAAATATGCAAACATCATAAATGTATTTTTCAAATCAATCATAGCTCCAAATATTAAGAACGCTAGAATAGATTTCACATGAAATGTGCTTGAAAAAGATGCAGCTATAAATGCATCAGATCCAGAACATAAAGATAAGAAATATCCTAATCCCATCATAACAATGCTTGATAGATTCGTATGATTCGCTAGATGTATTAACACACTTCGATCAAGAAAAGTCTGAAAAACACTTGTGATTAATGCACCGATAATTAAAAATTTGCATGTTGAGAAAAATTCACTACTAATGTGAGAAATGACTTCACTTATTCGACTTGTTTTTGAATGAATATGGTGAACATGTTTATGGTTCTCGTGCTTTTCCAAAGTTTCTACTAGTACATTTTTATTTCGATAAAATAATAAAGTGAAAAACCCAATAAGTAGAACAACTATAAATGCTAACCCTAGCCTTAAAAATGCCATTTGAGAATTCGATTGAAATGCATAGTAGGTTGACGTAAATACAATTGGATTTATGATTGGTACACTACTAAGAAAAACAATCCCGATATACGCAGGCATACCCTTTTTAAGCAAAGATCTGACAATGGGTACAATACCACATTCACATACAGGCATGATCATTCCAATTAAAGCAACAGGAATAAATGCCAATAAAGCATTCTTAGGAAGAATTTTACTAATCGTCTCTGGTTTTACAAAAACATGAATAATTGAAGAAACAATGATTCCAATTAATACAAATGGAAGGGCTTCTAAAAATAAACTGATAAATATCGTGTTCATATTTAATAGTTCTTTAGGTGCTTTATGAAATAAAGACGATAAATTCGTAAAATCAATAAATATATAACAAAATAAATAACAAAATAGTACCAATAAAATTATTACTTCTTGTCCAACTTTCCGTACCATACATCACCTCAAATAATTTTTTATAGTGAAATATATTCTATACGAAACAGACATATGCTCGTCCAACCATTAAAAATCAATAAGTTTTATCTAACGTAAACTTAGTTTTCTTGATTTAATAGTAAATTCATATGTTTAAGCTTGGACAAATTCTGGCATTGGATCATTAAATTCATTCCAATTTGTTTCCATTTCTTCTTCTGTTAACAAACATATATCAAGTGACTTCTCAATCTCTAATTGATTCATATCAATTCCAATTAGAACGAGTTCAATCATTCGATCACCAAAATTATCATCCCACTTATAGTCTAACAATGGATCTTCTCTTCTCATCTCCTCTTGTTCTGTTTTAGGTAATGTAGCAATCCACTCTCCAGCACCTTGAATTGTAATCGTGGATCCAGCTTGTGATAGCATTCCTACTGAATCATTTCTAGTTGCTAACCAAAAGAATCCTTTTGCTCTTACAATGTTTACTGACCAATTTTCTAACCATGAGAATAATCTTTCTGGATGAAACGGTATCTTACGACGATAAACAAACGAACTAATACCATACTCTTCTGATTCTGGAATATGTTCTTCATTTAATTCTTTAATCCAACCTGCTGCTTGGCTAGCTTTATCAAAGTCAAAAAGATGTGTATTCAGTACAGATTTTAAATCAATCTTTGAAAATGATGCGGGTATAATTTTTGCTTGTGCATTAATTTTCTTAAAAAATGCAGTTAATTCTTTTACATCCTGGTCTTCTATACGGTCAATTTTATTTAAAATAATTACATCTGCAAATTCAACTTGTTCAAGAAGCAAATCTGCAATTTCACGAATATCTGTTTCATCAGTCCCTTGTTTACGATCTAATAATGTTTCACCTGAAGAATAGTCATCCCAAAAACGATTTGCGTCTACAACCGTAACCATTGTATCTAAACGAGTTTTTTTAGTTAAATCAATCCCTAGCTCATCATCCACATAAGTGAACGTTTGTGCGACTGGAATTGGTTCGCTAATACCCGAAGACTCAATTACTATGTAATCAATTCCACCATTATCTACTAATCTTTCAACTTCTTTCATCAGGTCATCTCTTAACGTACAACAAATGCACCCATTTTACATTTCCACTAACTTTTCTTCTGTACGTGAAAATCCTCCATTTTTTACAAGTTGAGCATCTACATTGATTTCGCTCATATCATTTACAATAACTGCAACTTTTAAGCCTTCACGGTTAGTCAATATATGATTCAATAAAGTTGTTTTTCCAGATCCTAAAAATCCGCTTAATACAGTAATTGGCACCTTCATTAATAACCCTCCTAATAATAATCATAATGAAATAAAACGTAATTATTACGAATTATAACAATCGTTAATTATTATAAACCGTATTAATTACGTTTTGCAAGAAAAAAAATAGAAGCTGTTGCTTCTACAAATACATAAATATAACATTAATCAGTTTATTTACAGATGCTATATTTTTTTATTTCTTATTCCACTATCCTGCCATTTAGCTGAACAAAAAAATCGACTTTTCAGCCGATCGTGTTGTTCAACATACGCATGCGTTAGTTCAATTGATCCCCTCTAATTAAAAGAACTTTTCTTCATTTGCTAAGGCACTTTCAAACAATTCTTTATAATGTTTTACACCAAGTTTTTTTTGAAGAAAGTTTATTCGACCCCAAAATTCAGCTTCATTCATTCCTTCAAAATCTTTTACCAGAAGGAGCGCTAGATTGTGGAATACGTAGGCAATATGGAAAGCCTCTTCCTGAGTAGCATTATTTTTTATATCTACAAATGCTTGATATATTAATACTTTATAAGCGTACTTCTTATTATTTTCCATTCTACACCTCCAGTATTATGAAAAATATTTCATTTTTTGTGAGGGTTTAATTCAATAATTTCATAGTACATGCCTTTAGTTATCTCAAAACCACAACATAGGCAAATTTCATGCATAGATTCAATCTTCATCATTTTGTTTCCACAATTCACACAAAAGAAAAGCCCTTCTTTACTATTTCCAGAGGTGGATATAAGTGTTTTTGTCTTTTTAGAATTACCTATTTTTTCATTAAAAACTTTTTCGATATGCTTTGAAAAATAACTTTCTCCATCTTTGCAATATAATTCTCCGTTTTTAACATTCAATTCTTCTTTACAATAAGGGCAATACATTATTACCTCCATCTGCATTATGTCAATACCATCACCCTTTTTTAACTCTGCAGTTTTTCTTTTTGAAACGGACGAATTATTTGTTATAAATACCATTATTTTTTTGGCAATTTTAAATAGAAGAAACGCTATTAAACATATAATTGCTAAGCTTATTAATGCATTTAATAAATTTAAAATACCCACTTTACTCTCCTTAAAAAACCATTTTTTTATATAAATATTCAACATAAATTATTCAATTCCTTATTCAACTATCCTGCCATTTTGTTGAATAAAAAAAGCCGCATATAAGCAGCTCGTGTTCTTCAACTAATGCATGCGTTAGTTTTATAAGCTCATTCTAATTAACATTTTTTAAAGACTGACCAAAATTCATCATCTTTTAAAAGTTGAATAACAACATCTGTTATAGTTTTACGACTTATATCTTCTATCAATAACATATCTCTTGCCCAAAAATATTTACCATTTAGACACTCGCCAGTAGCTTGGTTTTTTTCTCTTAAACTCAAAATATTTTTATATGTAATAAAGGTCGCAACTCCTTCAGTATCATCTTCGAATATTACTTTCACATCAGTATTTTCGTCATAAATATCATATCCATTTGACCACGCTTCAGCTTCAATCCAAATTTCTTTCATAATTCACCACTTTCAAGAAAAGTTAATCTTGAACTAACGCACTGCTTTAGTTGCATAAGAAAAAAATTCTACTTTAATAATTTTAGTAATAATTTTCTCGTTTCTTCATAACTGTTATATTCCTCAAAGAAATCTTGATAATCGCTAATTTTATGTTCAAAAAACCTATATTGTTTAAAGAATTCAAAAAAAGATTTATGTAAAAACTCAATCTGATACTTAGGTATCTTATTTGTATTTCCAGATAATACATAACTTAAGGTTCCAGCTATATTCATACAGTAAGTATTAATATCCCCAGTTAGACAATCATCATCTTCAGATAAATTTAAAAACTCTTTTCTAAAATCATCTTGTATTTTATCTGTATCTCTATATGGGAATGGATTATCCAATTTATATTTAATAACATTTAATTGCTTTAAAATATCTTCCATTTTACCTCCGAATAATCTGTCTTTTTAGATATTATAATACGCTTTCTTATGAAACTAAACTGCCATTTAGTTCCACAAAAAAATCGGCTAAAGAGCCGATCATATTGTTCAACTAATGCATGCGTTAGTTAAATACCAAAATCAGAAGTTTTTCCCTTTCATTTGGTAAATTATCACAAAATAAGAA
>NZ_NUYF01000019.1:0-1048 GCF_002566505.1 Bacillus sp. AFS077874 | reverse complement strand
AGTAGAACGTCGCTTGGTTTGATGGAGGATTAGCTCAGCTGGGAGAGCACCTGCCTTACAAGCAGGGGGTCGGCGGTTCGAGCCCGTCATCCTCCACCATATGCCGACTTAGCTCAATTGGTAGAGCAACTGACTTGTAATCAGTAGGTTGGGGGTTCAAGTCCTCTAGTCGGCACTCTTTTGAGCCATTAGCTCAGTAGGTAGAGCATCTGACTTTTAATCAGAGGGTCGAAGGTTCGAATCCTTCATGGCTCACCATTTTCTCAAAAGAGAATATTTGCGGGTGTGGCGGAATTGGCAGACGCGCTAGACTTAGGATCTAGTACTTCGGTGTGGGGGTTCGAGTCCCTTCACCCGCACCATTTAAATTTATAAGTTATAAGCAGTATACGCGGAAGTAGTTCAGTGGTAGAATACAACCTTGCCAAGGTTGGGGTCGCGGGTTCGAGCCCCGTCTTCCGCTCCACATATGCTGCCGGGGTGGTGGAATGGCAGACACACAGGACTTAAAATCCTGCGGGGGTTGACCCCGTGCCGGTTCGAGTCCGGCCCTCGGTACCATTTATAATATGCGCCCGTAGCTCAATTGGATAGAGCGTTTGACTACGGATCAAAAGGTTATGGGTTCGAGTCCTTTCGGGCGCGCCATATTATTTCACCTGTTATTATTAACGGGAAGTGGCTCAGCTTGGTAGAGCACCTGGTTTGGGACCAGGGGGTCGCAGGTTCAAATCCTGTCTTCCCGACCATTTAAAACATGGGGCCTTAGCTCAGCTGGGAGAGCGCCTGCCTTGCACGCAGGAGGTCAGCGGTTCGATCCCGCTAGGCTCCACTTAAAGAAACTTAAATTAACTTATTATGGCGGTGTAGCTCAGCTGGCTAGAGCGTACGGTTCATACCCGTGAGGTCGTGGGTTCGACTCCCTCCGCCGCTACTTATTTAAGGACCTTTAGCTCAGCTGGTTAGAGCAGACGGCTCATAACCGTCCGGTCGTAGGTTCGAGTCCTACAAGGTCCACCACTTATAATGGAGTAATACCCAAGTCTGG
>NZ_NUYF01000018.1:0-18804 GCF_002566505.1 Bacillus sp. AFS077874 | reverse complement strand
GTTTTGTTTAGTTTTCAAAGATCATCTTGTTTTTTAACAACTTAATCAGTTTATCACCTTCGACAAAATCTGTCAACAGTTGTTTTTTTCTTTTTTTGTTATCGCCATCAGCGACGTATATAAATATAACATCCCCTCGATAAATGGTCAACAGTTTTTTAAAACTTTTTTTATATATTTTTTTATACGATATAAATACCAATTACACTTAACGCTACAATACCTGGAACACCTAATACACTTAAGAATGCACAAGTAACAGTATTAATTGGAATATGAAAATTATTCGAAGCTAAAGCATAGTTTAATATAAATACAATCATGACACATACAATGCCTCTTAGTACGTATCTGCTAATTAGTTTTAAAGCTTTAACCGGTAGACCTACTAATAATAGAAATAAGATTACAAACAATACAACTGAAATCATAATAATACTATTCACCACAAAAAAACTCCCCTCATATAACTTGTACACCTTTTACTAAGATTGTATGAGAAAAGGAACTAATCAATGACAAAAAACAATAATAAAAAAGAGCCTATTGCCTAAACAATAAACTCTTTTATCTATTTCATTTTTGTTATTAAAACATTTCTAGCCTTTGCTTCTTTTAATAAGAAGAAATATTTAGCTTGGTAAAGCTTAACATGGATTAGTAGATCATCTGGTGGATCCACACTTCTCTCCATTAACTCGACCTGACTTAAGTAAATGTCTTTGTAGTCGAGTAGTCTATCAACTAACTTTTCATCAAATTCTTTACGAATCTTTCCTTTTTTCCGAAAAAAACCCATGGTCTCTCTCCATTAATCAGTTTCTAAAGTTCTCTTCTACCTTCCAGAGCTTTCGAGAGTGTAACTTCATCTGCATATTCTAAGTCTCCGCCTACTGGTAGACCATGTGCGATTCGAGTAATTTTAATACCCGTAGATTTTAATAGCCTAGAAATATACATAGCAGTTGCTTCACCCTCTATATTCGGGTTGGTAGCTAAAATAATTTCTTGAACTACATCATCTTTTAGTCTGCTCAATAATTCCATAATTTTAATGTCTTCAGGTCCAACTCCCTCCATAGGGGAAATTGCACCATGAAGTACATGATATAAACCTTGATATTCTCTCATTTTTTCCATAGCAATAACATCTTTCGTATCTTGCACTACACATATCGTAGATCGGTCTCGATGTTGATCACTACAAATATAACAAGGGTCCTGGTCAGTTATATGGCCACATTCTGAACAGTAAAGTAGTTTTCTTTTTGCATCTATCATTGATTTTGCAAAGTCTAACACGTCATCTTGCTTCATATCTAACATAAAAAATGCCAGTCGAACGGCCGTCTTGGGACCAATCCCTGGCAATTTCATAAAACTATCTATTAATTTGGATATCGGCTCAGGGTAATGCATTTGTCTTACCCTTTAAAATAATCCTGGAATATTCATTCCTTTAGTAAACTGCCCCATTGTTTTAGCTGTTGCATCTTCAATTTGTTTAATAGCATCATTAGTGGCAGTTAAAACTAAATCTTGTAGCATATCAATATCTTCTGGATCTACTACTTCTTCCTTAATCATAACTTCAACAATTTGTTTTAATCCATTAGCTGTAACAGTTACCATTCCACCGCCAGCAGTACCAACAAATGTACGCTCATTTAATTCATTTTGTGCTTGTTCCATTTGTTTTTGCATTTTTTGCATTTGTTTCATCATATTATTCATATTGCCCATTCCGCCACGCATCATTTTCATTTCCTCCAATATAGTTATTCTTTAATAATGACTAAATCTTCACCAACAAGATTGATTGCCTCTTGTACAATTGGTGAAACTTCTGTTGAAGTCTCTTTTTGTTTTGTTGTATTTAAAAATGAATCCCTAGTCGATCTCCAATCTTCTTCGGGAATTGCTAACATACTCATTTCTGCACCTAATAAATTTGATAATGTTTGATTAATCGTTGTTAAGTGCTCTTGTTCACCATTATTATTGATTAAATCACATATTGTCTCTGATTTAAAAGCAACAATACACTGTTCAGAAGAAGCTGCCACAACTTCACCATATGATACTAATGTCGCAGTAGAAACCTTATTTAATTGCCTTAATTGATCTTGAAGTGATGTCCAAACTGCTAAAACTTTATTCTTTTCTGGTTTAGAAGCAGCTCTTAATACACCTTGGATTAAACTACTTGGTATTTTCGAACGAGATGTAGTCGATTTCGGTTTTGGACTAGTAGAGGAATCATTCGTTCCACTTACTGTAATACCATTTTCCTTTAAAAATTTCACTTCTTTTTCAAGAGCGTTAATTTTATTAATTAATGGTGTCAGCTCGTCCTGTTTTTTACTTATACCGCTCACGGAAGCTTTTTGACAAAGTTGTACAATTGCTACCTCAAGTAATACTCTTGGATGATTAGTCCATTTCATTTCTTGCTGACTTTTACTTAATGAAGCGATAATCTGATAAACTAACTCATCATTGTATGCATCGCAAAGCTCTTTAAATCGATCACTAATTGTTGCTCTCTCAAGTAATTCAATCGTACTTGGTGAGTGCCTATATAATAGAATATCTCGATAATAAACTGTTAAATCTTCTATAAACCGAACTGGATCTTTGCCTTGATTTAATAGTTCTTCAATATTAGTCAAACAAACTGAAACATTACCATCTATTATTGCTGAAACAACAGATATTAAACGTTCTTGAGCCACTGTGCCTGTTACCGCTAAAACATCATCTAATGAAATAGATTCATCGCTATATGAGATAGCTTGATCCAGAATGCTTAGTGCATCCCTCATTCCACCTTCAGCTGCACGAGATAACATCATCAAAGCTTCTGGCTCAATTGCTGTTTGCTGATGATTCAGTACAACTGTCAATCGGTCTGAAATCGTTTGAGCACTTATCTTATGAAAGTCAAAACGTTGACATCTTGATAGAATCGTCAATGGTATTTTATGTGGTTCAGTAGTAGCTAATATAAAGATAACGTGACTTGGAGGCTCTTCTAATGTTTTTAATAATGCATTAAAAGCCCCTATTGATAACATATGGACCTCATCTATTATGTACACTTTAAATTTGCCTACAGAAGGAGCATATTTAACTTTTTCTCGAATATCACGTATTTCATCTACACCATTGTTTGATGCAGCATCAATCTCAATTACATCTGAAATTGATCCATCAGTAATTCCTTTACAAATGGCACACTCATTACAAGGTTCATTAGTAGGTGCATGTTCACAATTTAAAGCTTTTGCAAAGATTTTTGCTGTACTCGTTTTACCTGTTCCACGCGGACCTGTAAACAAATAGGCATGTGATACTTTTTGCTGAAGAAGGGAGTTTTGTAACGTTCGTATAATGTGATCTTGACCCACGACATCTTTAAATTGCTGCGGTCTCCACAAACGATATAATGCTTGATAAGTCAATTGGTTTCCTCCTTCTTACAAAGTCATCATTATTATACCCTATGTAATGATTTCATGGAAAATATTTTAAAGAAAACAAAAAAACTCACTCAAAATTGAGTGAGTTTTTATAAAGTTACTGCCGTGCACCACTCGTCGATGCACTACCCCAGGCGTTACTTAAACAGTTAGCTCGGCCCAGGCACCCCTACGGCACACGAGATGGCTCACTTATTGCTGCTTCCTTCCGGACCTGACAAGGTTCATGAGTTCTCGTTGCGTAGGACCCAGACGTCAACACCACTTATTTAAGGCAGACCCTGAAATAGATACACCTCGGAGTGGAATTCAGTCTCGCTAGAGCGGATTGCGAGTACAGGGCACCGCTACCTCCCCACCTAGCACGGCAAAGTTACAACCTAATTTTAAACCGCTGATTGAAGCGGTAGTTAAAGTATATACGAACCGAAATAAAAAATCAATCCTTGTCCTTATGAAGGTAAATTTTTCTTTCTGGATCGCAACTCTCTAAAGAAATTCGTTAATAATTTACCACATTCTTCTTCTAATATACCCGAACTAACTTCACAGCGATGGTTAAATCGATCTTCTTGCAAAAGATTATATATTGATCCTCCACAACCTGCTTTCGGGTCTTTTGCACCGTAAACGACTTTTGGAATTCTTGATTGAATGATGGCACCCGCACACATCGGACAAGGTTCCAACGTTACATATAGAGTTGTTTCCTCTAGTCGCCAAGAATCAATGACTTTACACGCATCTTCTATTGTACTCATTTCTGCGTGACCTAAAGCTGTTTGTTTTGTTTCACGTAAATTATAACCTCGTGCAATGACTTGGTCGTTGTAAACTAATACAGCTCCAATAGGTACTTCCCCTATTTGCTGTGCTTTTAGTGCTTCCTCTATTGCCAACTTCATATAAAACTCATCTTTATTCAAACTTTACACCTCTTTATTTCTTTAACAAACAAATATTCTTTTTACGAGAAGATAAACTAATCATAGATTGGAGTGAAGCCGATTGAATTCTTCAAATCAAAAAGACAAGCAGTTGCCTGCATTATTAATTATCGATTTAATCAACTCATTTACATTTAAGCATGGAAGTGTTCTTGCGGAAAAATCAATCCATATGGTTCCGAAAATAAATTACATAAGAGACATTTTTAAAAACAAAAAACTTCCTACAATATATGTTAACGATCATTATAAAATCGAAAAACCGACTCAAGAAAAACTTATTAAGCATTGTTTAAACCCTCTAAGCTACGACTTAATAAAACAGATACAACCAAACGAGGAAGATTATTTTATCTTTAAGCCTAACTACTCAGGTTTTTACTTAACAAACTTAGATGAATTACTTAAAAAATTAAACATTACCCATTTGGTTATTGTAGGTGTTGCAGGAAATCGTTGTGTACTTTTTACAGCAAATGATGCATTTATGCGGGATTATAACTTAATTATACCTCAAGATGCAATTTCCTCGGTTACTGATTATGATGAGAAGGTTGCAATTTATATGATGAAAGACATATTAAATGCAACGGTTATTCAAACTCAGGAAATCGAAGAAATAATTAATCATTTAGTGAGCAGCAATTATCAGTAATTGGAAAAATTTTAAAATGGTATTCCGTCTGACTACAGTATGTTAAAATAGTTTCTGTATGTTTTTTGAGTATGATACGGAATTTGACTAGTAAGGAGGACAAGAGATGATACGTGTACCTTTTATAACAGTAGAAGGACCCATTGGTGTCGGAAAAACATCTCTATCCAAAGCGATCTCTGAACACTTTCATTATGAACTATTAAAAGAAATTGTAGATGAAAATCCTTTTTTGGGTAAGTTTTATACGGACATTGAAGAGTGGAGTTTCCAAACAGAAATGTTTTTCCTTTGTAATCGATTTAAACAATTAGAAGATATAGACAGAATGTTTCTTAATAAATCGATTCCAGTGGTTGCAGACTACCACATCCTTAAGAATTTAATTTTTGCTAGCAGAACATTAAAAGACAAGCAGCATGATAAATATTTAAAAATATATCAAATATTAACTGAGGATATGCCAAGGCCAAATGTGGTTATTTACTTAACCGCTAGCCTTGAGACGCTACAAAAGCGCATTCAACTTCGTGGTAGAGAATTCGAACAATTGATCGAGGACCAGTACCTACTTCAGTTAATTGAAGATTACGAGACACACATGAAAGAATTTCAAGCTAAATACCCTGAAATTCCAGTACTAAAATTTGACGGTGATCAAATTGACTTCGTTAATAACCCGAGAGATTTAACGATGATACTTGAATCGTTAGAAAACACCTTACAAAAGGAGCTAAGAAGTATATGAATTTACGTGAAAAATACGGAATACGAAATGATGCAGTTATTACAATTGCTGGGACAGTAGGTGTAGGAAAATCTACTATGACCAATGCACTTGCAGATGCGTTAAACTTTCGTACATCATTTGAAAAAGTAGATACAAACCCATACCTAGATAAATTTTATCAAGATTTTGCTCGTTGGAGCTTCCATTTACAAATATACTTCTTAGCAGAGCGATTCAAAGAACAAAAAAGAATGTTTGAATACGGTGGTGGATTTATCCAAGACCGTTCAATTTATGAGGATACTGGCATCTTCGCGAAAATGCATTACGAAAAAGGAACAATGAGTGAAGTAGACTACGAAACATATACTAGCCTTTTTGATGCTATGGTTATGTCACCGTATTTCCCTGCTCCTGATTTATTAATTTACTTAGAAGGAACATTCGATGAAGTCGTTGAGCGAATTAAAGAGCGTGGACGTCCAATGGAGCAACAAACTCCTATTGAATA
The DNA here is from genome assembly GCF_002566505.1 of Bacillus sp. AFS077874. Classification (NCBI taxonomy): domain Bacteria; kingdom Bacillati; phylum Bacillota; class Bacilli; order Caryophanales; family Bacillaceae; genus Bacillus; species Bacillus sp. AFS077874. The sequence goes on along the minus strand of NZ_NUYF01000018.1, from coordinate 12,479 downwards.
TTGGAAAGAAATGAATACACGTTACGAAAACTGGATTAATAACTTTAATGCATGTCCTGTACTTCGTTTAAGTATTAGCGAGTATGATTTAATTAAAAATGAATCTTCTGTAGAAGAAATCGTTAAGAAGATTGGAAACGTACTAAATCATTCACAAAAATATATGAAATCTAGATAATAATGAAATGTGGAATGTGTTTTTAAAGTAAGACATTCACTTAATTAGTAAATATATATAAAAAGGCTGCAAACTGTATCATGTAAAGTTTGCAGCCTTTTTCTCTGTCGTTTAACGATATAAGGAAAAAAACAAAAGACTCGTTACAATAATGTAACGAGTCTTAAATATATATGCACTCTTTTAATTTTAAAAAATGGAGGAGTAAGAGGGATTCGAACCCCCGCGGGCTGTTACACCCCTGTCGGTTTTCAAGACCGATCCCTTCAGCCAGACTTGGGTATTACTCCGTATTGACAAGATTTATAATACCATACGAAAAAAATAAGGTCAAGCATTCTTCTAAAAAAATATAATTTTTTTCTGGAAATAAAAACAACCTTTTTACAACAAGTATTATCGTCACCTAACTATTAAAATATACACCTTTTCCATAAGTAGAAAAAATATACAGAAAATTCATTTGTATTTATAATGGTACTACCATTTAAAAATATTAGTAATTTTTAAGGAGAAAGAAATGTTTGAATTAATACCGCTGATGCTGGAACGAGTAGGTATTCTCGTTATACTCGCCTTTTTACTTTCAAGGATGAAGTCATTTAGACAAATCATTCAAAATGAACACTCCTTTGGTGCAAAAATGATCCTAATTATTATATTTGGCGCCTTTGGTGTAATTAGTAATTATACTGGTGTTCATATTTATCATGAGTCAATTATGTCTCAGTCTTGGCACTTTAATGTAGCAAGTAATAATGCAATTGCAAACACAAGAATTATGGGAGTAGCCATTGGAGGTCTAATTGGCGGGCCGATTGTTGGCTTAGGAGTCGGATTAATAGCAGGCTTACACCGTCTAACATTAGGCGGATTTACTGCATATGCATGTGCCATTTCTACAATCGTTGCTGGAGTTGTTACAGGACTACTTAGAAAAAGATTCGGTTTACAGAAAAACAAATCCCTTTGGAGTGTAGTATCAATTGGAATTATTATGGAATGTGTTCAAATGGGGATTATTCTTTTAATTGCAAAACCATTTTGGGCCGCTCTTTATCTTGTTGAAGTAATTTCTCTACCAATGATTCTAATAAATGGTTTTGGTACGCTTATATTTATATTAATCATCCAAAATATCTTACAAGAAGAAGAAAAAACGCGAGCACTTCAAACAAACAAAGCCCTGTATATCGCAGAACAAACTTTACCATTTTTTAGACAAGGACTAACCCCTCATTCTTGTAATGAAGCGGCAAGAATTATTTTTAAATTAACCAAAGCGGATGCAATTTCGATTACTGATCACAAAAGAGTACTTGCTCATGTGGGTGCAGGTTCAGATCACCATGAACCAATGAATAGCTTAGCAACAAAACTAACCAAGAAGGCATTAAAAGAAGGAAACATTATTATTGCTACTTCAAAAGATGAAATCCAATGTTTCCATATGAATTGTCCTTTAAGTGCGGCTATTGTATTACCGTTAAAGGCTTTAAATAAAACAGTTGGATCTTTAAAACTATATTACACGGATTCCAACAAGCTAGACAAAGTTGAGAAAGAACTAGCAGACGGATTATCTAAACTTTTTTCAACCCAACTGGAATTAGCAGAGGCTGAACTACAGCGAAAATTAGTGAAAGATGCTGAAATAAAAGCATTACAAGCACAAATGCATCCCCACTTCCTGTTCAATTCTTTAAATACAATTTCAAGTTTAATTAGAACAGATGCTGATCAAGCTAGAAAATTACTAATCCATTTAAGTACTTTTTTTCGAAATAACTTACAAGGGGCAAGGCAGACCTTAGTCACCTTAGAAAAGGAATTAGAACATGTAGAAGCATATTTAACGATTGAACAAACTAGGTTTCCTTCTAAATTCCATGTTGAGTTCCGAATAGAACCTCATTTAAAAACGGTTCAAATCCCCCCTTTTACACTTCAACCACTTATAGAGAATTCGATTCGACATGCGTTTTCAAAAGAGAAGAAATTAATGGTAACCGTGCAAGCATATGAATTCAATAATGAAATGATTCTTATTACTGAAGATAACGGCAAGGGGATTTCGCCAGAGTTACTAAATACAATTGGGAACGAAACTATTCAGTCTAAAGAGGGAACTGGAACAGCGTTATGGAATATAAAAAAACGAATTGAAGAAATTTACGGGGAAAGAGAATATTTTCAAATAAAATCCGATCTAAACACTGGAACGAAAGTATCGATAAGAATCCCATTAACGCAAGAAGTAATGGAGGGATAAATAATGTTAAAGGCACTAATTGTAGATGATGAACCATTAGCAAGAGACGAACTAGCTTATTTACTAAAAAGAAGCAAGGAAGTCGAAATAGTTGGAGAAGCGGACTCAATTAGAAGTACATTGAAATTCATTCAAATAGAAGAAGTCGACGTTGTATTTTTAGATATCCAGTTAGCTGATGAAAGTGGATTGGAATTAGCTCAAAAACTGCAGGATCTCAGCCATCAACCAGCAATCGTCTTTGCAACAGCTTTTGACGAGTACGCTTTGAATGCATTCGATTTACACGCGATTGATTATATTTTAAAACCATTTGATGAAATAAGAATTCAAAAGACGATTAAAAAATTAGCTAAGCTAAGTGTGAACTCTATTAAAACTGAGGTAAAAAAGTATCCCCCTCTTCTAAAACAAGATAAATTGGCTATTTCGGTTGATGAAAGAATTCTTTTAATAACATTCGAAGAGATCATTTACATTTTTACACAAGAAGGTAAAACAAGTGTCGTTACTGATAAGATGACTTATCAAATAAATGAACCTTTAATCAATTTAGAACGAAAGCTACAAAATACATCATTTACCCGTGTCCATCGGAGCTATATTGTCAATTTGAATAAAATCATTGAAATTTTGCCTTGGTTTAATTCCACCTATAATTTAATTATGAATGATGGTGAAAAAGTACCCGTTAGCCGGACATACACAAAAGAGCTAAAACAACTTTTTAATTTATAAAGCTTGTATTTCAATAATCCATTCATGCTTCTCAACCTGTTTTTATTGCATCTTATATTGAAAATTCAAAATTTTAATTTTCATAAAGTAAAATGAATGTAAATAAAAAGAAACAGGGGAGGCTTATTAATTAAAATGAATGCGGTTACAATCGTTATTGCTTCTATGTGTATTTTGATGATTGCATATCGTCTATACGGAACATTTATGGCTGTGAAGGTACTTAAGTTAAATGATTCTATACCTACTCCAGCTCACGAGTTAAATGATGGTAAGGATTATGTTCCTACTAACAAATGGGTAACATTCGGTCATCACTTTGCTGCAATCGCAGCAGCTGGCCCTCTAGTTGGTCCAATTTTAGCTGCTCAATTTGGGTACCTTCCAGGCCTGTTATGGCTTTTAATAGGTGCTGTAATCGGCGGAGCAGTGCATGATGCTGTTGTTTTATATGCTTCGATGAGAAAGAAAGGAAAGACGCTATCAGAAGTAGCAAAAGAAGAGCTTGGACCTGTTGCAGGCTTCTGTACGGGACTAGCTATGCTTTTCATTATTACAATTACAATGGCCGGTCTTTCAATGGTTGTTCTACATGCGCTTGAAAATAATCCATGGGGGACATTTGCAGTAGGAATCACAATACCAATTGCGATGGGTGTTGGTCTACTTTATAAAAAAACTGGCAATTTAAAATTAGCTTCAACGATTGGATTTATTTTATTAATGGTTGGAGTCTTTATGGGACCGACTATACAAGAAACTGCTATTGGTGATTTTTTAACATTTGATACGAGAACTTTGGCAATCATACTACCTATCTATGCGTTTTTTGCTGCTGCTTTGCCAGTATGGCTCTTACTGGCACCTCGTGACTATTTAAGTAGCTTTATGAAAATTGGTGTCTTTATTGCACTCATTATTGGGGTATTTATTATTAATCCATCCATCCAATTTCCGACTGTAACTAAATTTGTTAACGGCGGGGGACCCATTTTAGCTGGTCCAGTTTGGCCATTTATTTCAATTACAATTGCATGTGGAGCAATCTCAGGTTTTCATGCATTTGTGGGCTCTGGAACAACTCCAAAAATGCTTGATCGATGGACCGATATAAAGGTCGTAGGATTTGGTGCAATGCTAGTTGAATGTTTAGTAGGTATTATGGCTTTAATCGCTGCTACCGCACTTCAGCCTGCAGACTACTTTGCAATTAACTCTACTCCAGAAGTATTTAAAACGTTAGGAATGAATGTTGTCCACTTACCGGAACTTAGTAAAGAAATTGGATTAAGTTTAGAAGGACGTACTGGTGGAGCTGTTACCTTGGCGGTTGGTATGACCTACATATTTACATCTATCCCATGGTTTAGTCACTTATCATCATATTTCTTCCAGTTTGTTGTTATGTTCGAAGCCGTATTTATTTTAACAGCAATTGACGCTGGAACTCGAGTAGCACGATATTTAATTCAAGATTTCTTTGGTGAATATTATAAACCATTGAAGAAAACAGATTGGATACCAGGATCAATTTTTGCTAGTGCACTAGCATGCTTTATGTGGGGGTATCTCTTATTTTCAGGGGATATTGGATCAATCTGGGCACTATTTGGAGTATCTAATCAATTAATGGCTTCTATTGGATTAATCATAGGGGCAACAGTGCTATTAAAGATAGCTGATAAACGTTGGTATATGCTTACTTGTTTGATTCCTCTTGCCTACCTATTTATCACTGTAAATTATGCAGGATACTGGATGATCAAAAATGTCTATCTAAACCATAATGCAGCCGGTTATAGTATGTTAAATGGCGTCTTATCTATCATTATGTTAGTTTTAGGTGTCGTTATTTTAATATCAGCTATTAAAAAATGGATGGAATTGTGGAACACACCTAATTATAAAATTAATGTTAAAACAATCTAAACAAAAAGCAGATGGACCTGAGAATCACTTCTCAAATACCATCTGCTTTTTATTTATTTAATTACTTCTTTTCCACCCATATACGGACGAAGAACTTCAGGAATAATAACTGAGCCATCTGCTTGTTGGTAGTTTTCTAAAATTGCAGAAACCGTACGTCCAATTGCAAGACCAGAGCCGTTTAATGTATGAACAAATTCTGGTTTTCCTTTTGGATCACGTCTAAAGCGTATATTCGCTCTTCTTGCTTGGAATGCCTCAAAGTTACTACAAGAAGAAATTTCTTTGTATGCATCATAGCTTGGTAACCAAACTTCAATGTCATACGTTTTTGCAGAAGAAAATCCTATATCTCCAGCACATAATGTAATGACACGGTATGGTAATCCTAATAATTGAAGAACTTTTTCTGCTTGACCTGTTAATTTTTCTAACTCAATATATGAATCTTCAGGTTTTACAAAGCGCACTAGTTCAACTTTATTAAATTGATGTTGGCGAATTAGTCCACGTGTATCACGACCGGCAGAACCTGCCTCAGAACGGAAACACGCGCTATATGCCGTATATGCAATCGGTAATTGTGCAGCATCAAGAATTTCGTCACGGTGATAGTTTGTTACAGGTACTTCTGCAGTAGGTACTAAGAAAAAGTCTTCTTTCTCAATACGGAATGCGTCTTCTTCAAATTTTGGTAATTGACCTGTACCGATCATGCTAGCACGATTTACAAGGTTCGGAGGTAATACTTCAGTGTATCCATGCTCCTCTGTATGAAGATCTAACATAAAGCTGATTAAAGCACGTTCAAGTCTAGCCCCTAAGCCTTTATAGAAAGTAAAACGGCTACCAGTAACTTTTGCTCCACGTTCGAAGTCTAAAATGTCTAAATCAACACCTAAGTCCCAATGTGCCTTTGGTTCAAAATCAAATGTACGAACTTCACCTATTCTACGAATTTCAACATTATCGTCTTCTGTTAATCCAACTGGTACTGAATCACTAACTAAGTTTGGAATTGTAAATAAAATAGCATCTAGTTGTTCTTCTAAAGTTCTAATCTCTTCATCTAGAGCTTTAATTTTATCCCCAACTTCTCTCATCTCAACAATTAGTGCTTCTGCATCTTTTTTCTCACGCTTTAATACACTGATTTCTTGGCTAACTTCATTACGTCGGCTTTTTAACCCTTCCACCTGAACAAGTAATTCTCTACGGTTTAAATCTAAGTCTTCAAATTTTTCGATATAGCTTATATCGCCACCACGTAACTGAAGCTTTGCTTTAACATCTTCAAAATTAGTACGTAATAATTTAATGTCTAACATTTTAAATTCCTCCTATTCTTTTATTGTCTAAAGGATAAAAATAAATACAAAAAAGCCCTCATCCCATAAAAGGGACGAGAGCTACCCGCGTTGCCACCCTAATTAAAGAATTAATAAATAATCCTTCCACCTTAGTATAGTTAACGGACTATAGTACCGGGGTTACTTACTAGCTTTACAGCATTCCGTAACCCACTCAAGAATGGATTCACAAGTCTTCATTATCGGTTTGCACCAACCACCGACTCTCTATAAATTTAGAACCTGCTACTATTTTCTTTCATCGCTTTAAACAATTTAAATTATATAATAATTTACTATAAGCTTTTACTATTTTCAATAGTTACATACTTAAATTTGCACTTTTTTCCTTAACCATCTCTACAAAGTAATTCATAAAACGGTAATCATTCGTTAATTCCGGATGGAAAGATGCTGCTAACATGTGATTTTGTCTAACTGCTACAATATTACCATCATGTTCCGCTATAACCTCTGCATCACCTGATACTGAACGAATAAATGGTGCTCTGATAAATACAGCTGGGTAGTCTTCACATACACCTTTAATTGGGATGTTTACTTCAAAACTATCCACTTGTCTACCATAAGCATTACGTTCAGCTACCATATCCATAACTCCTAGATGCACCGTGTCATCATTTGCAATCACTTTTGAAAGTAAGATCATGCCTGCACATGTACCAAATGCTGGTAAACCATTTTCGATTTTCTCTTTTAACGGTTCTAATAACCCAACGTGGTCAAGCAACTTACGCATTGCAGTGCTCTCACCACCAGGTAATACAATACCATCAAGTCCATCTATATGTTCTACACGTTTCACGATAACAGCTTCAGCACCACATGCTTTAATTGCATTTATATGTTCTTGAACTGCACCTTGTAATGCTAATACACCTATTTTCATAAAATCACCAACTTAAATGCTACGATCTTGCATACGATCTGCTGCAGCAAGTTGTCTCATATCGATACCTTTCATAGCAGGACCTAAGTTTTTAGAAAGGTTAGCGATTAATTCATAATCTTGATAGTGAGTAGTAGCTTGTACAATCGCACGAGCAAATTTCTCAGGGTTTTCTGATTTGAAGATACCAGATCCTACGAATACACCGTCAGCCCCTAATTCCATCATTAAAGCTGCGTCTGCAGGTGTTGCTACGCCGCCAGCAGCGAAGTTAACAACTGGTAAACGACCAAGCTCTTTAATTTGAAGTAATAATTCGAATGGAGCGCCAAGGTTTTTAGCTTCAACCATTAATTCATCACGAGATAAACCAACTACTTTGCGGATTTCTCCGTTAATTTGGCGTAAGTGACGTACTGCTTCTACAATGTTTCCAGTACCTGGCTCACCTTTTGTACGTAGCATAGATGCGCCTTCACCAATACGACGAAGTGCTTCACCTAAGTTACGGCAACCACAAACGAATGGAACAGTGTAATCCGACTTATTAATATGGAAGATATCATCTGCTGGAGATAATACTTCACTCTCATCGATGTAATCTACTCCCATTGCTTCTAAAACACGCGCTTCAACGATATGTCCAATACGAGCTTTAGCCATTACAGGAATACTAACAGCGTTAAGAATTTCCTCAGTAATACTTGTATCAGCCATACGAGCTACTCCACCAGCTGCACGAATGTCAGATGGTACCTTTTCTAATGCCATTACTGCTACTGCACCAGCAGCTTCTGCAATTTTAGCTTGCTCAGCATTTACTACGTCCATAATAACGCCGCCTTTTTGCATTTCTGCCATGCCACGTTTTACACGTTCTGTTCCTGTTAAATTCATTGTTATGCCCCTCCATTATTAAAGCTTACTTGGTAACATTTTAGTATTTCTCTTCCCCTAGTTAAAGTTACCTTACTTTTATTTTACTGAAAAAATGACAACTTAACAATTACTGATATATTTATATAGAAATTTATTTAAATAAACCACCAATTCCGCTTACGATACTATCCCATAAATTTCCAAAAAATGATCCAATTCCTCTAAATGATAATACTAACCAATTTGCTTTATCAACACTTTTATCAACTACTAAATCGTACGATTGATTATTAGTATTGATAAATCCTAAATCTTCATTCTTTGAAGATTTAACCACAATTTGTCCAACCTTTGTTCCTTTTTTAATCGGAGCTATAATATTTCCATCTTTATCAATTGATTTACCTGATAATTGGACTGTTGCTTTATAATTTTTAGCTTCGCCGCGTTTTATAGCTAAAGTAACATCGTCTTTTGCTACTACTTTTACGTCTTTATCTTTACCTTTAACTACTTTTACTGTTTTATTACCTTTTACTGTTTGACCTTTTGATACCAACGTAAATTTTTCGAAGTTACTGAACCCATAATCCATTAATTTAGCCGTTTCACTAAATCTAGAGTTATAAGAATTTGCCCCCATTACAACTGTAATATAACGTTGACCATCTCTTTTAGCAGTTCCAGTAAAACAGAATCCAGCTGAATCTGTTGAACCTGTTTTTAATCCATCCATACCTGGGTACTGAAATACTAATCCTGGTAACATCCAGTTCCAGTTAGCCATTTTTACTGGATACTTTCCACCTTCTTGGAATGTTTTCTTTGGAATTGAAGAAGTTTGAAGTACTTCAGGATATGTTTTGATTAGATTATAAGCTAATTTTGCAACACCGTTTGCTGACATAATATTTTCATCAGTTAGAGAAGTTCCCTCTGGTTGCATACCTTGTAAGTCTTTATTTACTAAACCAGTAGCATTAACAAATTTAACGTCTCCTAGGCCTAGTTTCTTTGCTTTATCGTTCATTAATTGGACGAAGTTTTTCTCAGATCCACCAATTTTTTCAGCTAGTGCAATTGTCGCACCATTTGCTGAATAAATAGCAGCTGCTTCATATAGTTCTTTTACTGTATATTGACCACCTAATTCAAGTGGTACGTTAGATAATCCTCTGTTTTGAGATATTTTATGAGCATAATCAGAAACAGTTACTTTATCGTCCCAAGAGATTTTCCCATCTTTAACTGCTTCATTAACTAGATATTCTGTCATCATTTTAGACATACTTGCAATCGGTAATGGAGCTTTTGAATTTTTTTCATATAATATTTTCCCTGAATCTGCATCAACTAAAATCGCAGCTTTAGCTTTAATGTCTAAAACATCCTCTGCAGCAGCTGGTCGTAAATTCATTGGGATAATTATCGTTATCGCTAATGCTATTACTATCAATTTTGTTAGTATTTTCTTTCCAATCACTATTTTACCTCCAACCATTAATTTCACTTGTTCATTTTAACACAATTATTTCCCAAAAAATAGGCAACTACAATTTCTTGTAATTGCCCTAGGTAAATTGCTTAAATTATTAAAGTGAATAATTTGGTGCCTCTTTTGTAATATGAACATCATGTGGATGACTTTCACGTAATCCAGCACCAGACATACGAATAAACTGTGCGTTATCTCTTAATTCATTTAATGTAGCAGTACCACAGTAACCCATACCAGCTCTAATTCCACCAATTAGTTGGTGAACTGTATCAGCTAATGGGCCTTTATATGGAACACGTCCTTCTATACCTTCAGGAACTAGTTTTTTATTACCTTCTTGGAAATAACGATCTTTACTTCCTCTTTCCATTGCTCCAACAGAACCCATACCACGGTATACTTTAAATTGTCTACCTTGGAAGATTTCTGTTTCACCAGGGCTTTCTTGTACACCAGCAAACATACTTCCTAACATAACTACATGTCCACCAGCTGCAAGGGCTTTAACGATATCACCAGAGTACTTAATACCGCCATCAGCAATAATAGGAACTCCGTACTCTCTAGCAACAGAAGCACAGTCATAAACCGCTGTTAGTTGAGGAACACCTACTCCAGCAACAACTCGAGTTGTACAGATAGAACCTGGTCCAATACCAACTTTAACGATATCTGCTCCAGCTTCAATAAGTTCTTTTGTTGCTTCACCTGTTGCAACATTACCAGCGATGATTGCTAATTCTGGGAATCTACTTCTAATTTCTTTTACTTTTTCAATAACGCCTTTAGAGTGACCATGTGCTGTATCAATTACAATTACATCTACATTAGCTTTCACTAATAACTCTACTCTTTGCAGTGCATCTTTTGTTACTCCTACAGCTGCACCTACAAGTAATCGTCCTTGTTGATCTTTCGCTGAGTTTGGAAACTCGATTACTTTTTCGATATCCTTAATTGTAATTAGGCCCTTTAAAGTACCGTCTTCATTAACTAGGGGTAGCTTTTCGATTTTATGTTTTTGAAGAATTTTTTCTGCTTCTGCAAGTGTAGTTCCAACAGGAGCAGTTACAAGATTTTCTTTTGTCATAACATCTGAAATAACAATTGAATAATCTTGAATAAAACGCAAATCACGATTTGTTAAAATACCTACTAATTTTCGATTCTCTGTATCATTTACGATTGGTACACCTGAAATACGATATTTACCCATTAAATATTCAGCGTCTGCAACTTTATGAGATGGTGTTAAGAAGAATGGATCATCAATTACACCACTTTCAGAACGCTTTACTTTGTCTACCTGTTCAGCTTGCTCTTCAATTGACATATTTTTGTGGATGATACCTAGTCCACCTTGTCTAGCCATTGCAATGGCCATATCTGCTTCTGTAACTGTATCCATCCCTGCGCTGATTAATGGAATATTTAATTGAATTTTTTCAGTTAATCTCACACTCACATCAACTTGATTTGGAAGTACTTCAGATTTCGCTGGAACTAGTAATACATCATCAAAAGTAAGTCCTTCTTTTACGAATTTTGATTCCCACATAAAAAAGCCCCCCTATACACGTATAAATATTATTAGTAGATTAACAATAGGATAAAACACTGTCAAGGAAGTCAAATTATGTTTAAATATTCAGTTAATAAGGAGTTCCTCTCTTATGTTATATTCGTATAGTAATGTATGGGACGAGCTATGTTATTTTAGCTCTGCGCAATATTCAAAAAGCTATCTTCAAACAAAATATGAACGAACTAATTTCAAGGAACAAAAAACAAAGGCTTTCCGTAATGCTTATCCATTTTTATATTATATTGAGCATGGGAAAAGTTATTTTCATGCAGCTCAAAATTCGCAAATTAATGTAAAACCTACATTACTGTTTTATGGGCTTGTACAATTATTAAAGGCTTGCATCCTCACCGTGGATCCTGATTATCCGAGTACCACTGCTATCCTGGCTCATGGTGTTACCTCAAGAAAAATAAAAAAAGTAGGATACTCTTTTGTTGATGACGAAGTTAAAATCCAAAAAAATGGATTATTTACTCATGCTTCTAAAGTATTATTTAATCTAAATAATTTAGAAAACGAAAAGTTTACAATGCTTCAGCTTTTACAATCAATACCGGAATTAAATAAGGTCCTTAAAATTACCAAAAAAGGAAACTTATTTCTTCCAACTACTGTTGATCATGATGTAATCACTCTACCTGAACAAATTTTGTCATCTTATCATTTTACTTCAGAACGTTTTATTTCATTTCTTCAATCAAAGCATGCTTCAATAGATATTGTAATTGTTGAACAGAATCAAAAGCAAATTAAAATTAAGTCAAATTTTCCTGATAAAATTTTAAGTAAAGCACCATTTTATTTTAATATATTAAATCAAAATTATCTTATAAAATCACAAAAGGAAGCGCTTTTATTACTACCTGAAATTCTATACCACTATCTACTTTTATATAACTTGAGTATGATTTGTCGATATGAAACTGACTGGTGGTGTGAACTTTTACAGACCTATTCCACTGATGATTATCCTTTAATAAACCAATTTTTAACAACAACAGAACAAAAAATTCCTTATTTAATTCATCGTTTTTTAACTACATAATAAACCAAAAAACATCAGCCGAATAGCTGATGTTTTTGGTTACCAGGCGACGTTCTACTCTCACAGGGGGAAACCCCCAACTACCATCGACGC